>JAZUCR010000176.1:0-2380 GCA_045639225.1 Victivallales bacterium | reverse complement strand
TCGGAAGTCGCCGTGCAGAGAATGAAATAATCGCTCACTGCGGAAACTTCGGAAAGATCGAGCCGGATGATGTTTTCCGCTTTGCGGTCATAGGCGATCTCTTCACAGAGTTTCAGCAGATTTTCGAGTTCGGAATTGATTTTTTTGACCATGACAACCCCCTGGTTAAAGATACAGTCGATGAGAAGTAATATACTCCGCCACCGGGGCAGAGACAAATGCGGAAGAGCTTTCGATCCCGTTTTTTTTGATAATTTCCCGAATCTGAGTGGAAGAAAGCGGGAATTCCGGCGCGGAAGCCATCAGCGACGCCTGCAGTTTGGAGCATTCGGCTGCGGACCAGTGCTGCCGGAGTTCCGTTTCGGTCACGGGCTCATCCCGGCGCGGATACACGATCAGGCCGAATTTCTCCACCAGTTCATGACAGCGGTACCACAGATGCAGCTGCCGGAGACTGTCCGATCCGATCAGCAGCAGGATCTCGCCGTAAGAACCGGCGGCGGCCAGTTCGGTCAGCGTGTCGATCGTGTAGGATTTGCCGGAACGGTGTTTTTCGATATCCGAACAGGCAAATCCGGGCTCATCGGCGATGGCCAGACCGACCATGGCGAACCGGTGTTCGAACGCGGAAATATTCCGCACTTCCTTATGCGGAGGCACAGGAGCCGGCACAAAGAGGATCCGGTCCGCCCTGCCCTGTTTCAGCACTTCCCGGGCGAGCGCCAGATGTCCGGTATGCACCGGATCGAACGTTCCCCCGAAAAATGCGGTTTTCATCGGGCACGCTCCGGATTTATTTTTTCGGTTCGATCTTATCGAATCCGCAATAGGGCCGCAGCACTTCCGGAATGACGACCGAGCCGTCCTTCTGCAGATGGTTTTCGAGGAAGGCGATCAGCATGCGCGGCGGGGCGACCACGGTGTTGTTGAGCGTATGCACCAGGTAGTTGCCTTTTTCACCTTTGGCGCGGATGCGCAGACGGCGAGCCTGGGCATCGCCGAGCGTCGAGCAGGACCCGACCTCGAAATATTTCTGCTGACGCGGCGACCAGGCTTCCACATCCAGCGATTTCACCTTCAGGTCGGCGAGGTCGCCGGAACAGCATTCCAGAGTCCGCACCGGGATCTCCATGGAACGGAAGAAATCGACCGTGTTCTGCCAGAGCTTGTCGAACCACATCATGCTGTCTTCGGGTTTGCACAGCACGATCATTTCCTGTTTTTCGAACTGGTGGATCCGGTAAACGCCGCGTTCCTCGATGCCGTGCGCGCCTTTTTCCTTGCGGAAGCAGGGCGAATAGCTTGTGAGGGTGATCGGCAGCTGTTCCTCCGGCACGATCTGGTCGATGAAACGTCCGATCATGGAATGTTCGGAGGTGCCGATCAGATACAGATCCTCGCCTTCGATCTTATACATCATGCCGTCCATTTCGGCGAAACTCATCACGCCGGAAACCACATTGCTGCGGATCATGAACGGCGGAATGCAGTAAGTGAACCCGCGGTTGACCATGAAGTTGCGCGCATACGCCAGGATGGACGAATGCAGGATGGCGATCTTGCCGGTCAGGTAATAGAAACCGTTGCCGGCCACGCGGCGGGCGCTGTCCAGATCGATCCCTTCCAGTTTTTCCATGATCTCGGTGTGATACGGGATCTCGAAATCGGGCACTTTAGGCTCGCCGAAACGTTCGCGTTCGACATTCTGGGAATCGTCCTTGCCGATCGGCACGGACGCATCGATGATGTTCGGCAGGACCATCAGGGTCTGCGTCAATTCTTCGCCGAGCTTGTTTTCCTCATCGGTCAAAGCGGTGATCTTGTCGCCGTCGAGGGCGACTTCCTTCTTGATGGCCTCGGCTTCGTCGCGCTTGCCCTGTTTCATCAGGAGACCGATCTGTTTGGACGTGCTGTTGCGTTTGGCACGGAGATTTTCAACCTCGGTCTTGATCGCGCGCAGCCGCACATCCATTTCGATGACCTTATCCACCAGTTCCAGTTTCTGATCCTGGAACTTCTTGCGGATGTTCTCCTTGACGATCTCGGGATTTTCCCGGATGAATTTGATATCCAGCATGATTCACCTCAGAACTGGGGCATCGGGAAAGCAGCCGTAAAGGCGACCACTTCTTCGCCGATCTTCGCCAGCGCGGCATCATCGTCCTTCGCCGCCACGGCACGGTCGATGAAGTCGGCGATCTTGAGCATTTCCGCTTCCTTCATGCCGGGGGTGGTGACCGCCGGGGTACCGATACGGACGCCGCTGGTGACGAACGGTTTTTCCGGATCGAACGGGATCATGTTCTTGTTCAGGGTGATATGAGCCTTGTCGCAGGCAATCTGGACTTCCTTGCCGGTGGCGTGTTTCGGACGGAGGTCG
>JAZUCR010000175.1:0-2103 GCA_045639225.1 Victivallales bacterium | reverse complement strand
CTTCATGCCGGCGGCGAACTGGACCGCGCCGGAGACTGCGCAGGTGATGATGAGTTTGGGTTTGACGGTGCGTCCGCTGAGTCCGATCTGACGCTTCGGATCGATCCAGCCGGTTTCGACCATTGCCCGGGTGGAACCGAGCTCGCCGCCGAGCAGCGTGGCGAGTTCCTGGATCATGTTGATGTCTTCCGGCTTTTTGAGGCCGCGTCCGGCGACCACGATGACGTCGGCATCCTCGATCCCGCGTTCATTCTGTTTTTTGCGCAGGTTCAGGAATTCGATCCCGGAAACGAGCTGCGCCGCACTCAATGAACGGCGGATGATTTTGGCATGCGGCTGAGTTTTTTCCGGCATGGAAAAGATCTTGTAGCGGACCGTGGCGAACTGCGGACGGTGATTCGGCGTCCGGATGTGCGCCATGATATTGCCGCCGTATGCGGGCCGGATCTGGTCGAGATCGGTGTTCGGCTGGATATCCAGCATGGTGCAGTCGGCGGTAAGTCCGGCGCGGAACCGGGCGGCGACGCGAGGCGCCAGAGACCGGCCGACCGAGGTGCCTCCGACCAGCATGACCGACGGCTTCGCGAATTTGATGTAATCTTCCCACACGGCGCAGAACGGCTCCACGCGGAAATGTTCCAGTTCGGGCTGGTCGTAAAGAATGATCTCATCAGGCCCGGCGGCGTTGATCGCACCGAGGCTGTTTTCAAGATCGTAACCGACCACGAGGCAACTGACTTTCTGATTGGTTTTCGCCGCCAGTTCGCGGGCTTTGCCGATCAGTTCCAGCGTCACCGGGTGGACCTGTCCGCCGACCATTTCGGCCGCAACAGTGATCCCTTGCCACAAACTTTTGTCGATTTTATTTACCGGTTCGTCTTCCACATATTCGCAGACGCCGCCGCTTTTTTTGCAGCAGAGCCGGCACATGCGGCAGGCGGCGTTGATGGAGAGTTCCCTGCCGTTGTATTCGATGGCGCCGAAAGGACAGAGCGCAACCAGGGCGGGAATATCGGTCGCTTTTTCCGTATGGATGATGATTTTCGCCATGGTGTCACCTCAATTCCGTGAGAAAACGCTTGTTTTTGAGCAGCGTATACAGACGGTCGGCGGACTCGGCATTGCTGCCGTTCCAGATCTCTTTTTCCGCTTTTGCCGCAGGCGGGAAGATCCGCTGCACCTGAGTCGGGGAACCGTTCAGTCCGTAATGCTTTTCATTGGTATCTTCCAGATCGGTCAGGGAAAGACAGTTGATTTTGCGGTCCGCGGTGGCGAGTTTGCGGCGGTAGGAAGGAAGCCGGGGTTCGAAGATGCCTTTTTCGACCGTGATCAGGCAGGGCAGGGCGATCAGCATTTCCACCACGTGCAGCGGAATTTCCGCCTCGACTTTGAGCTTATTGTCCGCCGTAAGGCCGCGCAATGCGGTCACTCCGGTCAAGTGCGGGATGCCCAGAAATTCCGCCAGCTCCGCGCCGACCTGGGCGGTGTCGCCGTCCGTGGTCTGTTTGCCGCAGATGATCAGGTCGAAACCGCCGATCTTGCGGATCCCCTGGGAAATCGTATACGAGGTGGCGAGCACATCGGCGCCGCCGAATTTCCGGTCGGAAAGCAGAAAAGCATCATCCGCGCCCATCATGAAGGCTTCGCGGAGGACTTTTTCCGCCTGGGGCGGTCCCATGGTCAAAGCCGTGACCCGGCCGCCGAATTGTTCTTTCAGCCGCATGGCGGATTCGATGGCGAAGAGATCGAACGGATTCATTTTGGCGGGAACGCCGTCCCGTTTCAGGACTCCGGTTTTTTCATCGATCTCCACCTGTGCCGTTCCCGGCACCTGTTTTATACAGACAATGATATTCATATACCCTTCCTGTTCGGTTCAGATTTGTGCTTGCTCGATTCGATAATGAAAATTATCCTGTAAACAGCAAAAATCAAGTCCCGATTCGGAAAAACTGCTTTTTTTCCACAGAAATCCCATAAAAATATAAAAAATCCCCTGCTGAAAGCATTTTTCTGCGTGGAGGAATACCGTTTTGAAAAAGCGTTTTTGTCAGATTTTGCTTTTTCGGTTCAAATGTTGCCAAAATCAAATTGCATCTGAAT
>JAZUCR010000174.1:0-1509 GCA_045639225.1 Victivallales bacterium | reverse complement strand
TGCACCTGGATAGAAAATCAGAATGAAAATCCTGGTTTCCCGGGGTTCGACATGGGCTCCCGCGGCACTCCGTATTCTCTGTATTCTCTGTAATAAAAGTTCGCGGATTCCGGACAGACCATCTCCCCAGTTCCACTGACGTGATACGATAATGCGGAGGGAACGGAACCGACCGAACTGGCAGCAGGATCAACTGTCAACGGGGCTGACGGGACGGAATATTGCCCGTGTTGACCAGTTCGACATCGATCAGGGTCTGATACGGGAGATCATCGCCGCGGCCTTCGATCAGGGCGATCAGGTTTTCCGCTGCAGTGTAACCGAGATTGTACGGATGCTGGTCCACGCTCGCCACGGGCAGGACGGGATCCTTGCCCAGCAGATTGCCGAAACCGGTCAGAGCGATCCGGTTCCGCCAGGGGATCCCCTGCTGGTCCAGGGCGTCCGCCGTCAGAAACATCTGGGGGTCGGAACCGCACGCAATGGCAGTGAATCCGGCAAATTTTTTCAACGCCTGGCGGAGATTTTTCTGAGCTTCGTAGCGGGACTCATCCAGCCAGAAAAAAGTGCGTTTTTCCCAATCGGATATTCCCGCCTCGAGCATGGCATCGCGAAACCCCGTCAGCCGTTCGGGCATCAGTTCACGGCGGAAAAAAATCACGATGTTGCGGTGACCGCGTTCGAGCAGCTGCTTCATCATCTCATATCCGCCCTGATAATTATTGCAGGTCACGGTATAAACTGCATCGGAAGAGGCTTTCGGAACCCGGTCGACATAGACGGTCGGCAGTTTCGTATTCAGATCGCCGTAGGCTCCGGACAAAATTCCGCGGACCGGGGAATTTTCCAGCCGCTGGAGAAAATTCGTCAGGAGGGAAGCCGGCGGGGAACAGTAGCTCAGCAGATAATCATGTTCCAGGGCACCGGCCTGGGCTCCCTGGAGGAATTCCGACTGATACAAGTTCTTCAGGACGAAAAGGAAACAAAGCTGTCCGCGGGGAAACGGCTGCTGTGAAGCAACGAGAGTCCCCTGCCCGCGCCGGCCGCGGTACAGCCAGCCTTCGGTCACGAGCAGTGAAACGGCCTTGTTGGCGGTTTTCTTGTTGACGCCAAACCGTTCCGCCAATTCATATTCCGAGGGGAAATGAGCATCGGCGGGGTATTTCCCGGCGGCCAGTTCCTCCCGGAGTTCCGCCAGCATCGGACCGATTTTTTCCATAATTCCACTCTCCATTTTCGGGTAACATAAAGCCATTATTCTTCCTTTGCAAGCTGAAAACTCGATTTCTTTCGATTTTTGTTTCATGTAAATGGGTCAATTTATTTTCAAAATAGTCCTTTCCCCCTATTGACAAAACCGGAAAAACAGTGAGCCAATTTCAAAACGTTTTGGCTCTTCTTGTTAAAAAGTTGTTTTTTTCAGCGTCAAACCAATTTTGACGCATCGACTGTGATTTTTTCTTGAAAAAGTCACGAAAAATCATGTTTCATGGCATAAACCTCCTTACC
>JAZUCR010000173.1:0-5882 GCA_045639225.1 Victivallales bacterium | reverse complement strand
CAAGACCTTCTGCGGCAATAACGAGGGGCAGAACATCATCGAACCGGCCGCGCTCGGCAAAGCCATCGTCACCGGCCCTGAAATGAAGAATTTCAAGCAGGCATTTGCCGCGCTGAACCAAGGGAACGCAATCCTGAAACTCGAAACGGATGCCGAACTGGCCGGAGCGATCGTCAAGCTCACGGAAAATCCGGAACTCCGGCGGGAACTCGGCACAAATGCCGCCGCGGCCATCGCCGCGCATGCCGGCGCTTTGAATAAAACCATAACCATTCTGGAGGAAACCATATCATGAAAGCAATCACCCAGGCCCTGCAGGCCAAGCAGGGGATCATAACCGAACAGATGAAGGCAGTGGCCGTCAAAGAACGCCGCGATGCCTCCTGGATCCGTGACAAGGTCGCCGACGGCACCATTGTCATACCTGCCAACATCAAACATAAAAATCTTTCCCCGATGGGCATCGGCCGGGAACTCTATACCAAGATCAATGCCAATATCGGTAATTCCTCCCTGTCCAGCTGTCCCCGCGAAGAGCAGACCAAGCTGGCCACCGCGCTGAAATACGGCGCCGACACGGTCATGGACCTGAGCACCGGCGGCAACATCATGCAGATCCGCGCCGCCCTGATCGCCAAGTCCACCATTCCGGTCGGGACCGTGCCGATCTATGAAATGGTCGCCCGCAAAGGTGCGGACGGCATCAGCCGCGAACTCATGCTCCAGGTCATGGAAGAACAGGCCGCGCAGGGCGTCGACTACATGACGATCCATGCCGGACTGCTGAACAAGCATGTACCGCTGGCGATGAAACGGAAGATGGGAATCGTCAGCCGCGGCGGAGCTCTGCTGGCTGCCTGGATGACCAAAAACGGAAAGCAGAATCCATTCTATGAATTCTTCGACGACATTCTGAAAATCTGTCTGAAATACGATGTGACGCTCTCGCTCGGAGACGGACTGCGTCCCGGCTGTCTGGCCGATGCCAGCGACGATGCGCAGTTTGCCGAACTGGATACGCTCGGCGAACTGGTGTTCCGCTGCCGCAAAGCCGGTGTGCAGGCTATGGTCGAAGGTCCGGGACATGTCCCGATGAACGAGATCGAAATGAACATGAAACGCGAACAGAAGATCTGCGGCGATGCGCCGTTCTATATCCTCGGTCCGGTCGTGATCGACTGCGCTCCGGGTTACGACCATCTGGTCGCTTCCATGGGCGGCATGCTCGGTGCGTATTACGGCGCCGCCATGCTCTGCTATGTGACCCCGAAGGAACACATCGGTCTGCCGAACAACGAAGACGTGCGCCGCGGCGTGGTCGCTTTCAAGATCGCTGCCCATGCCGCCGATATCGGACTGAACAAGCCCGGCGCCCGCGAACGCGACAATGCGATCAGCGATGCCCGCGCGGAATTCGACTGGGAGAAACAGTGCGATGTGGCGCTCGATCCCGAACGTGCCCGCGAATACCGTGCCGACGCCATCCGGGAAAGCTCGCCCGACCATGCGGCGGCAACTCACGACGGCAAATACTGCACCATGTGCGGCCCGGAATTCTGTTCGGTCCGCATCAGGGCCCGTCTGAAGGAAGCTGCGGCGAAACAGGCAAAAAAAGCCGCCGCGAAAAAGGCTCCGGCGGAGAAAAAGAAATAATGCGGAGCGATCCGAAAAACCGCGCTTTTTCGTCAAACGGATTTGCAAAAACGGCGCTTCGGAGCTAAATTGCTGAAAGATTCAACTTATTATAATTATAGAGAGGTAAATATGCCGGACAAATCATATGCCAAAGTCAAGGCGCTGATCATCACGGGCCTGGGACTGAATTGCGAAAAAGAAACCGCCGCCGCGTTCGAAGCCGCTGGCGCCACTGCCGAACAGATCCATCTGAACGACCTGCTGCACGGCAAACGTTCGATGAAGGAATTCCATATTCTGGCGTTCATCGGCGGATTCTCGTTCGGCGACCATCTGGGTTCCGGCACCGTGTTTGCCAACCGGCTGAAATTCCGTCTGCATGAAGAACTGGAAGAATTCGTCAAGGCAGGGAAACTGATCATCGGCATCTGCAACGGGTTCCAGACCTTGACCCGCCTCGGACTCGCGCCCGCGCTGGACGGCAAATATTTCGAACAGCAGGCCGCGCTGTCCCACAACGATTCCGGCGTATTCCGGGATGACTGGGTGTCGCTCAAAGCCAATCCCGCCAGCCCGTGCATCTTCACCAAGGGGATCGATGTGTTCCGTCTGCCCATCCGTCACGGCGAAGGCAAATTCGTGGCGGACGAAGCTGTGCTGGCACGGATCGAGAAACAGAATCTGGTGGCGCTGCGTTACTGCGCTCCGGACGGCAAAGCACCGGAAGGATTCCCGCAGAACCCGAACGGTTCGCTCAACGACATCGCGGGCATCTGCGATGAAACCGGACGGATTTTCGGTCTGATGCCGCATCCGGAAGCTTTTCTTTCGCCGTTCAATGCGCCGGACTGGCAGAACCGGAAACTCGCCGGGGACCTGCCCGAATGGGGCGAAGGCAAGATCATTTTCGACAATGCGGTCAAATTCGCCGCGGAAAATCTGCTCTAAGCCGATTCGCCTGAAGCCGTATTTCCCGAACTTTCTCCGGAGAAAACCGGCAGTAAAAACGGCTCGTATTCATATAATATTCATATAATATTCATATAGGGCGGTAAATCTCTGTATGAGTTTCATGTATCCGTAGAATCCAATACTGTGATTTTATGGATTTTTATGTTGATTTTTTATTTTTCCCCTTGTAATTCATCGTTTTTCGGTTAAATTTCCATGATGCCGATAATTGGAGCAGGAATTATCGGCATCATGACTTTCTATTTGAAATTTATTTTTATCGGGATTCAGCCGGGAAAAACATCCGTCATTCAAGTCATTCATTATCCCCCGATGAAGGGGGACAGAGCAAAAAAAAACAGGAAGGGATCCGGGCTGGAAAACCTTCCTGCTCTTTTTGGCGTTCGAACGGAGTATTACTTGTTGCCGGCGGCCAGTCCGTTTTCGACCATGTAGCGGTAGCTCTGCGCAATCGCTTCGGTCATGTCGATATTGCAGTAGTCAAGTTCGACGATGACCGTTTCGACCTGTTCGGGCATGACGGCGATCAGGTCCTTGATCGGGAGCGTGCCGGTGCCGAGCGGGAGCAGATCGATCTTCATGTCGAGCAGACCGTTGACCATGCCGCCGTTGGCCGCGTTCTGTTTGCAGATGCCGTCCTTCATGTGGAGCAGGATGGTGCGGTCCGCATATTTCTTCAGGATCGCCACGGAATCTTCGGTGCCTTTGTTGGTGGACCAGAAGCAGTCGATCTGGAATTTCATCTTCGGGACGAGCTCGGAGTAGATATCATATTTCAGACGGCCGTCGAGCCGGTCGAATTCCCAGTAATGGTTGTGCTGGAAAAGGGTGAAGCCGTTCCGTTCGAGTTCGGCCTGCATCCGGTTGGACAGATCGGCGGTGCGCTTGATCGCATCCATGTCCTTGAAATCATCGGGACCGTAACCGCAGACGATAGTCTTGAGGCCGAGCATGTCGGCGATATCCATGCATTCGCCGATGTTGTTGCCGCGGCACCAGGGGGAATGCGAAGAATAGATCTTCATGCCGAGGTCTTCGACGATCTTCTTGAGCTGGGAGGGACGGATGTTCCAGAATCCGGCAGGCTCGACGCCTTTGTAACCCATGGCGGCGACATCTTTGAGGACGGCGACGAAATCTTTCTCGGCGCGGGCGCGCAGAGAATACAACTGGACTGACAACGGTTTCAACATGACCCTGATCTCCTTTTTTTAAGGGTTGTTTGACACGGGCGATTTGACTTAAAATCTTTTTATGCTATATTTTACCATGCGAATTCAGGAAAAGCAATTGACTGAAAGTATTATTTATTGATTTTCATTATAAATGAGGCGGAAGAAGATGACCGGACACATGAAACGCTTATGCGATATCGGCTATTTCACCTGTCCGCCGGTCTCGGAGGTGAACCCCTATACCATTCCGGACCGGATGGAGATCATGGAGATCCTGACGGGCGGAAAACTCCGTTTCGAGGTGAACGGCGAGGAGCGGATCTTCGAGCGCGGCACGGTGTTCTGGCACATGGCAGGCGACAAAACGATCTGCAAGACGTTCATCGACGATCCCTACCGGTGCATGGTCTTCCGGTTTATCGTCCGGGAAAACAAGCGGCCGGGTCCGAGGGTGAGCTGCTGGCAGAACCGCGAGGAGACCATGGCCTTCTGCGAGGAGTGTCATCAGGCCTTTCATTCGGGCGGGGTCGACCTCGAAGCGCTGGGGGAATATGCGTATGCCGCGATCCGCTGGAAATCGCAGCCGCACGGTGCGGTCGTCACGGAAAACACGCCCAAGCTCCTGAAGGATATCTGTGCCTACATCGACCGGCATCTGGGCGACGATCTTTCGCTCGGCCGCATGGCGGCACGCTGCGGGATCAGCCGTCCGCATCTCTTTGCGCTCTTCCGGAAACATCTGGGCAAGGCGCCGCTGCATTATATCCAGGAACGCCGGATCATCCAGGCGAAGATCCAGCTGACTGCGCCGGAAAACCGTTCGATCAAGGAAATCGCCATGAACTGCGGGTTCTCCCACCTCGAAGTCTTCTACCGCCAGTTCAAAAACCAGGCCGGGCTGACCCCGGCGGAATACCGCCGCAAATACTCAGCCGGCTACATGCAGGAGAATCAGGATGTTTGAAGTAAACCAGCTCGCGGTCGGCGGATTCGACCAGAATTTTTCCTATGTCGTGCACGATACGGAAAGCGGCGAATGCCTCGTGGTCGATCCCTGCGGCGACACCGCGATGATCCGTGCCGCGCTCGAAAAATATCCGGACCGCATTCCGAAATATATACTGCTCACGCACGGACATGCGGATCACATTTCCGGGCTGGCACAGGTGCGCGGTTTCTTCCCTGCCCCGACGGTCTGCCATCCGACCTGCCGGATCGCATCGGACCTGCAGCTCGAACACGGCACGAAACTGCCGTTCGGAAAATCGTATATCCAGGCGCTGTTCACCCCGGGACATGCGGTGAGCAGCATCTGCTGGCTGCTCGGGGATCATTCGGCGATCTTCACCGGCGACACGCTGTTCATCGGCTGCTGCGGCTACTGCGACCCCGGGATCATGTTCAAAACCATGCGGGAGATCCTGTTCCCCCTGCCCGATCAGGCGGTCGTATATTCCGGGCATGATTACGGCGAGGAACCGTTCGACACGCTCGGTCATCAAAAAAAAGTCAATCCGTATCTGTATATCGACAATCTGCCGGATTTCAGAAAGGCGGTGAAGGACCTGTGACGGACGCAATGAACGATTCGGCTGTCTCCGCTCAGCCGGCCTCAAGACAGAGGCTGACGGACAGTCCGGTTTCTCTGCCGGGTTGTTTGACGGAAAATAACCGGATGATGATTTGTCAAGTGCCGAAACGAAAAAAAATGAAAAATAAATTTGAAAAGATTTTACTTTTGGCACTTGCATATTTTCCTTTCGGGTACAAAGTAACAGGTATATTCCCTCCGGGGAATGGTGCTGATTGTTAATAACTTGTTAACAGTTTTCATAAAACAGTCATTTTCCGCTGAAAAAAACGGTTTTACAAAACTTTTTCGGGAAAGAGCTGCGGAGAAAAGCTCCGACACTCCCGGAAACAGCGGCATAAAACCGGTCCGATCGGGCTGAAACAGCCTGATTTGAGCTCGAAAAAACCGAGTTCGCAGCATTTAAATGGCTGATATTGAAAACCATAAAAAAATCAGAAAAAGATAGAAAAAACAGATTTTTCTGCGGTCGGGAATACGACTTTTTGCGCTGACGGCAGGAAAAATGT
>JAZUCR010000172.1:0-3998 GCA_045639225.1 Victivallales bacterium | reverse complement strand
CCATTCCATATTATTACACACTGCCGAAATTTAACGGCCTGCTGCGCTGAAATGAAAAGTTCGGGAGTTATTATGTTTGCCAAGTTGAAAATTGCAGTAATCTGTTTCGCCGTGCTGTCCGTTTGCCGGATCAGCGGAGCGGAAAATCCGATCCGGGACGGCGGTTTCGAGGGAAAGAAAGGCAAGGACGGCATCTCCGCCGCCTGGGCAAATTATGTGTTCGAGGGAGCGGAAACGATAACCCGCCTGGAAGAGCTCACCAAGGCTCCCGCGGCGGGCCGGAAATCCGCTGTGGTCCGGCGCATCAGCGGCGGCAGTCTCGGCGGGATCGTCCAGCGCCGGATCCCGGTCCGGGAAAATACCCCGTACACCCTTTCCGTCCGGGTCCGGAACGGCCGGGACAGCGCCGCGTTTCTGCGGGTCGAATTTCTCAATGATGCGGGCGTTCTGCTGGGCCAGTTCGTCAGTGAGGATTTCAGTCCTGCCGGGTGGAAAACTTTGAGTGTTGACTTCCAGACGCCGGATGCGGCTAAAACGATCAACGTGATTCTGGGCATGCGGGGCCGGAGCTGGACCGCGTTCGACGAAGTTTCCCTGGCGGAGAATGACAAAGCGCCCCGGCTGAACTGGGACGGCTTTGCCGCCCGCTGCATTCCGGTGGAAACGGTGAATGCGTGGCTGGGCAAGCCGGTATTCAGCACGTTCGAAGACAGTCCGTGTGCGCTGTCTTTCCAGTTCAAGGGCAATTCCCGTAAAGTGGTCAAGCCTGCACTGATACTGGATCTTCCGGCGGAACTGCGGATCGCGGAAGCTTTTCAGCAGCATCCCGGCTGGGGATCGGCACTTCATCCGAAAGTGTCCGATCTGCAGATCAACGGCAAAAATTACCGGCGTTATCGTTTCGACCGGTCGGCGATTTTCCAGCGGCTGCTCCCTTCCTGGGGCTGGCAGCGGATCCTGAATGTCGGCGTCATGCCGGTCGAAAAGGATGCTGCGGGCAAGGTATACACAGCCTACTGGCATCTGGAAAATAAAAATGAACAATCGCCCCGGAACCGGTTTTCGATCCGGATCCTGCCGGCACTGCCTGAACGGCCCATGCCGAAAGATTTTTATGTGGGATTGTGGGTCGGATATGAGAACGATTATCCTTCGCGCGACGTCTTCATGGCGGCGATCCGGAAAATGGAAAAATCCAACATGATCGGGACCGTGCTGCTGTCGGCGGCCAAAGGCAATAACGAGATCCTGCGGCAGCGTGGATGGAAACTCGCCTGCGGGAGTTTTCAGGGCGATCAGGCGTATCAGTTCAGCCATCTGCCCAAGGCCCTCCAGAAGAAGCTGAAAGCGAAATTTTATGCCAAATACGCCAATGGAAAAACTTATACCGGCCGGTCCTGTCCGCAGTTTTTCCTGACCGATCCCGATTATGCAAAATTTGCGGAAGAATCCATGAAAAACGCGCTGCAGCATGTGAAGGAAGGTGAACGGGTGATTCTGGACAGTGAACCGTGGCGCCCTCATTTCTGGTGTTACTGCGATGACTGCATCGCGGCCTTCACCGAATTCGCCGGCTTGAAGGAGCGTCCGGCCGCCGCGGAGATTTCGAAAAAGTATTATGCCGAATGGCGCGCTTTCCGGGTGGATCAGTCCCGCCGGGTGAGTGCCAGGCTGACTGCTCTGGCGAAGCAGTCCAAGCCGCAGTCGCAGGTTTACGATTACAATTATCCGATCGACTATGATTCACAGAAGGCGATCGATGTCTTTCTCAGCCGCTGCTCCAAAGATCCCCGAGGCATGGAATCATTTCTGGACGGACATCTCTGCAGTTTTTATCATACGCTCGGAAAGTCCATGTTCGACCTGGCGCGGATCGGCAGGAAACATTTGAAAAAAGATTATTTCCCCATTCTGGCGATCGATCCGCCCGGCTATCTGGCGAAAGCCTCCGTGCTCTCTCCGGACCGTTTCCGGATGATGACCGAAGCTGCCGCGGCACTGGGCTGCAAAGGGGTCTGGATCTATTCCTCCACGGTCGTGGACGGCACCATGATCCGCGGCATCCATGAGGCAATGGTGAAAATTGCCCGCGTGGAAGAATTTTACCGGACGCCGGAACTGCCCGGAAAAGTTTCCGTGGAAAGCAGTTCCGATCAGGTGCGGAATACCACCCATCAGCTGAACGGAAAAACCCTGGTCAGCGTTTTCAATTTCGATGATAAAAACGGCGCCGAGGTCACGATTCCGGTCAAAGGCCGGCCGACGGATATGCTTTCCGGGAAGGAACTCAAAGCTGTCAACGGCAAACTGCAGCTGAAACTGCCGCCGAACGGGGATTGTTTCATCCTGTTCTGAAACCTTCAGAACGACAGCCTTCCGAGGCGGAAAAACGGCGGAGAAATCTTATTCGGATCTCTCCGCCGGTTTATTTTTCAGTCTGCAACAGACTTTATTTTTTGTGGTTGTATTCGTTGTTTTCGAATGAAGGCGAGCGCACTTCGATGCGTTTTCCGGATTTCCGGTTGGCATCGGCTTCGGCGATGGCTTTGCGGATCATTTCCGCCATCGGGGTGAGCGAATTTTCCTGATTTTCCCGGCCGCGTTCGGCGGTGGCGAATTCGGGATAGCCCATCACGCCGACCTTGATCTCGGGACGCTGACGGGTGGTCGGGATCTCCTGCGGCTGACCGCTCAGCGTAGTGCAGAGCTGATAGGCATCCTGGTCGTGACGCATCCGTTCGGCCAGTTCCGGCTCATCCATTTCGAGCTGGTCGAGCTGCACCAGATTTTTCCGGTAAGCCAGCATGAGCGAGGTTTCGGAATCGCCGGCATGGAAATCCTGTCCGTCCATGCGGGGGTCCTTGCGGCTCCAGAATTCGCCGCGGCGCAGGATCAGGATCATGACTTTTTCCAGCTCGGGATTGATCCATTTGAGGATCCGGAGCGATTCTTTGAGCTGGGCCAGACTTTCCGTGCCGCCGTGCCCCGGGAAAATCAGGATGTTTTCGAATCCCTGGCGTGCCAGCGCCTCCACGATATCGCACATCATGGCGCAGAAGGTGGTGGGGCGGACGTTGATGGTGCCGGGCAGCTGTCCGCCGGAAAAACAGTAATTGAGCGGCGGCGCCACGATGCAGCCGAGTTTTTCCGCCAGAATGTAGGACGGCACTTCGGCATTGTGGATATCCATGCTCAGGGGCAGGTGATAGCCGTGCTGTTCGACTACGCCGTAAGGCACGATGATGGTTTTGTTGGTTTTGAGATACTCGCGGATCTCCTTGACAGTCATTTCTCCCATTGCATGTGTACGCATAGAATATCCTCCTGAATTTAATGGGTAAGTAATATAAAAACCGGAACACTCAAGATTCAAGCCGGAATCGGAAAAAATCGAGTTTTTTTCCGCGAACTTAATCGGACGAATAGGACGGATCGGACGAATAGGGCAAACCGCGCAAGACATGCTATGACGCGAGATCACCGGTTTCTCAGACTCACACCACTCCCTTTTCCTGCAGCTTCCGCATTTCCGCTCTCACCTCGGAAACCGGAACCTCGAGCTGCGACGCGATCCCTTTGGGCTTGAGATGCTTGTTTTCGATCATGCACCAGAGGATCTGACGCTGCAGCGGGGTGAGCCCCTCCGTCGGCAGCAGATTCCACAGATTGCTCCCGCTTTTTTCCTGATTAATCTGATAATATTCCGCATTTCTGCGATGGAACTTTTTCCGGTAATCGCGCGGACTCATGCCGATGTATTTCCGGAAACTTTTGGAGAACTGTGCGGTGGAATTGAAACGGCACCGCTGCGCGATATCCTGGATCGACAGCATCGAACTGCGCAGAATCCGCCGGGCGATCGCCAGCCGGCACACCATGATGAAGGTGTGCGGCGAACAATGATGTTCCCTGGCGAAACGACGCTGGAAGGTCCGCACGCTCATCCCGCACGCCGAGGCAAGTTTGGAAAGAGTATAATGCCGGGTCGGAAAACAGGA
>JAZUCR010000171.1:0-7895 GCA_045639225.1 Victivallales bacterium | reverse complement strand
TAACGCATTTCCAGAAACTGTCCTATGCTCATGGACCGGGTTTCCCGGAACCGGTAAATGCAGTAGCCGGTCAGACCCAGAAACACCGTCAGCGGCGTCATCAGCGAATGCCAGAAACTCATGGCAAATCCCGTTTTGTAATGCACTTCCACGTAGGCTGCCAAGGTCACCAGACCCAAAGCATTCGCCATGCCGGAAGTCGAGATCACATACCGGTGGCAGACGCGGCCCGCCACTAGATAATCCGATACCCCGATGATGTATTTCCGCACATGCCAGCCCAGCCACAGCACAAAACATACCGGTACGATGGTGATTACCCAATCGATCCAACTCATTTTTTTTATCCTTCCCTTTTTGATTATGAATATTTTTTCGTATTTCCGATTTAAAAATAACTATTTGGTTAACTTACAGCTTGTTTCACATTTTTCAAGCCGGAACCGAGCAAAATCACAGATTTTTTTCCGGCTTTTCTGGCAAGTGTGCCCCCATACGCCGAATAGGCCGCGGCTTCATCCCCAAATGCGGGTTCCGCCCCAGATAGGCCGGCCAGGCACGGAATCGCCGCCAGGGGAGGGTGGCCGGTCCTCGTTTCCCGGAACAGTTTATTTTGCCGGATCCTCTTTCGGCAGATTCAGTTTCCGGGCGACCTGGACTTCCAGCTGATCGATGATCACTTTCCCCTTCGGAGGAGCGGTCACGATGACGCGGAATCCGCTGATGTTCCGCTTCTTCAATTCCGGGACGGGGATCACGTATTCATTCTGCATTCCCGTGTCGGGCGTCTGGATAAGTTTCCGCGCGCTGATCTTGCTTTTTTCATCATAGAAGAAGCAGCCGGTGGCAATGACCGGTCCGCGGGTCCGGAGCTTGAGGATGATCACATCGTCCGGTCCGCAGGCGGCGAACGGTCCGGAAACGAACTTGTTCTTGCCGACGGGCGACAGCTCGAGCGCGTTTTTGCCGTCCTGCTGCACTACTTCCAGCCGGTTCCTGCTCGGATGCCATTCTTTCAGAACATTGGGCTTATCCAGCGTATAATCCTTCAGAACGCTGAAATCCGGATCGGGCTGATTGCGAACGCCGACGACCATGTCGACATAAATGGCATTTTCCTTCGTGGAGCCCTTTACATAGGCGGGGCCGGTGAATTTGGCGGAAAACCAGACCTGGTCCCAGGTGTTGTCCTTGGGATCGCCGTTGGTCAGCGTGTACCAGTGGTTGGCGCGGCCCTGGATCGACCAGCCATGTCCCCAGAAGGTATTCTTGTCGCTGACCACCACCGATCCGGGCAGCCGGTACCAGTGATATTTTTCATCCTGATAAACCTGCTGCAGATAGGTGTGAACGGTGCTGGGATGTCCGTTGAACCGGAATTCGGTGGAACGGAACCCGTATTTTCCCGGCAGCAGAATGTTCACCCCGTGATATTCGTTCCGCGTGTCCGCGGATTTCAGCGCCTCGCCCTGAATGGATTCGGGGTCTTTCACTTTTTTGGATCCGAGGATGGAGACCCCGCGGAAATTCCGGGCGGTCATCAGACGGTAATCCTGATCGGGGACGTTTTTGAATTTTTCCGGCCGTGCGAAGGTGACCGTGGCGGACTCGAACAGCTGTTCGAACGTCGCATCCATCTTTTCGGGGTTTTTCGAGGGATAACGGCGGATGAATTCCCGCGCCAGAGTGCGGCATTCCTGGATCAGAGCCTCTTTCGTGAGACCTGCCTTGAGGAAAGTTTTCCCGTAGTTATGCCAGTTCGCCAGCGTATACCAGATCGGGGAGATCAGTTCGTAACGGACCCTTGCGGCATACCGGCTGTCTTTCGGCAGCGCTTTTTCCGCCTTGTGCAGGTCCTGATACATTTCGATCATGAATTCCGGCGTCAGATACATCCAGTGTCCGACCGACATGGACGAGGCTTTGGGCTGGGGATATTTCTTCATGCCTTCCCGGATGCGGGTGAACCACGACTTCATGACCGGAGCCGCGGGGCCGTAGTAGCCGGTGAGGAACTGGTCGGCGAGTTTTTCCGCATCGGCATCCAGATCGACCATCAGATGGTTGGCCACATAGTAGCTGAGCATCATGAAGTTCTGCGGTGAGAACGGACACATGCCCGATTCGGTGAACATGCAGACGATCTTGTTGGCGTGGAACAGTTTCAGATCCGGCTGAATGGCATCGAATATCACTTCCACGCGGGGCGGATTGTAATAATACTTGTAGCCGAGGTTCCAGTAATTCCACATCTGCAGCTGCGGCATCAGCTGGGTCCAGGCGCAGAACAATTTCTTATAGTCGGGATAGTTGTCGAGATCGATCGGGGCAAACGGACTGATCACGGTGAATTTGGTGCCGATCCGCATGAGCACGTTCTTTTCCGGCAGCATTTTGCCCGGCATCCGGCCGCGGGCCGAGGTCCGGATGATGATGTCCGGATATTCCTTCCTGATCTCGCGGGCGATATGATTGATGTAATGCAGCAGCAGACCGGATTCCGAGCCGTCCGCTTCGATGATCTTCTTGCATTCCGGACAGCGGCAGATGTAGCTGGTTGCGTCCAGTTCGGAAATATCATAAACGACCGGCCATTCGTCTTTCGGTTTGGCCTTACGGTCCCGCTGGATGAACCCGCGCAAGGTTTCCAGCGTGATCCGTTTCACCTCCGGATTCGACATGCACAGACTGCCTTCCACAGCCTTGCTTTTCGGCTTGACCCGGCGCCCCATCGGATCCATCTGGAAATATTCCGGATGTGTCTTGAAATATTTGTTCGGATCCACATACCAGCCCAGGTTATGGTAAGGATAGGTCGACAGATTGTAGTAATCCCCCAGATAATAATACGGTTCCGTCGTCTTCTGTTTCCCGTTGATTTTGGACCGGAGCGCCCACAGGCTGTATGCTTCCAGCACGGCCGGTTCCGCCCTGGTGGAAAGCATGCCGCCCGAAATCGAATTGTAGATCAGCCGTCCGGCAAAGGCCGGTTTCTTTTTTTCGTCGAATTTCGGGAAATCCGGTTTGTCCTTTGGGATCACCGTTTCATCCGGAGTCAGGAAAGCGGTCCCCAGCCGTTCGAGCAGTTCATAGACGCCGTACAGCGTTCCGACCGGACGTCCGCCGGAAATGATCAGGCTGCCGCCGTCGACCGTTTTGAGGATCCATTCCTCCTTGCCCGCCTCATCCGGCTTCAGTCCGTTTTTCCGGGCGAAAGCGGTGTCGCCCAGATAGATCGCGGTTTTTCCCGCGGCTTCCGCTTCGGGGATTTTTTTCAGGTCCTTCCCGTAAATCTGCTTATAGAAGAGACAGAGTTCCTTTTCCGCCATGCCTTCGAGACGGTTGGGTTTTTCCCCGGTGACCAGAAATTCCGGAACGACCGCCGAAACGGCGGCGGTGATCAGCATTCCGGCCAGACAAAGTGTTTTTTTCATTTTCATGATTTTTTCCTATAGAGAATTTCACTTTTCTTTCGGCAGGTTCAGCTTCGGAGCGATCTTGACTTCCAGCTGGTCGTAAACGATTTTCTTGCCGTCTGCGGGAGCGGACAGCACCACGCGGAATTTCGCCATGCCGGCACGCTTCTTCACGTTCGGCAGGGGGATCACGAATTCGTTCTGCAGTCCGGTATCCAGCGCCGGGAACATTTCCTTTGCCAGAGTCTTGCCGTCGGCGTCATAGATGAAGCAGCCGGCTTTGCCCGAACCGCCGCGGGCCCGCACCCGGACAATGATCACATCGTCGGGCCCGCAAGGTGCAAACGGTCCGGCCGCGCGGCACTCTTTGCTGCCGCCGGAGACTTCCAGCGCATTCTTGCCGTCCTCAGTGATTATTTTCATCTGACCGTTGCCGTATTTCTTCCATTGCTTCGGATCGTTAAGTGTGTAATCTTTCAGCGTCTGGAAATCGGGATCGGGCTGATTGCGCACCCCGGCGACCATGTCGACGTAGACGGCGTTTTCCTTCGTGGAGCCCTTCACATACGCGGGTCCGGTGAATTTGGCGGAGAACCAGATCTGGTCCCAGGTATTGTCCCGCGGGTCGCCGTTGGTCAGCGTGTACCAGTGATTGGCGCGCCCCTGGACCGCCCAGGCATGCCCCCAGAAGGTGTTCTTGTCGCTCAGCACGACCGAACCGGGGATCCGGTACCAGTGATATTTCTCATCCTGATACACCTGATGCAGAAGGGTACGGGCCGATCCGGGATTCGTGTTGAAAACAAATTCCGTGGTCCGGAAACCATGCTTGCCTGGGAGCAGCTTGTCCACCCCATGGTATTCCGACTTCGGATTGGCGGACTTCAGCGCCGAGCCGACGAGGGATTCGGGATCGTTCACCCGCTTGGAACCGAGTTGGGGAACGCCACGGAAGTTCTTCCCGATGATCATGCGGAAATCCTGTTCCGGGACCGCTTTGAATTTTTCCGGTCGCGGATAATTGGCGATCGCGACTTCAAAACGATCTTCAAAACCGTCTTTCTTTTCCACTCGTTCGGGATATTTGGATGGATAACGCCGCACGAATTCCTTGGAATTCCGGCGGCATTCCGCAATCAGCATATCTTTGCTCAGACCGGCTTTTTCAAAGACTTCGCGATAACTTTGCCAGTTCGCCAGCGAGTACCAGATCGGAGTGATGAGTTCATGCCGGATCCGGGCGGCGTAACGGCTCCCCTTCGGCAGAGCTTTTTCCGCCTTGTGCAGGTCCTGATAAAGTTTGATCATGAACTCCGGAGTAAGATACCCCCAGTGTCCGGCAGACATGGAGGATGCGTTTTTCTGCGGGTAATCGCGGACGCCTTTCCGGATGCGTTCAAAGCAGGACAACATGACCGGCGCCGCGGGTCCGTAATAAACCCGGAAGAATTCGTCCTTCAATTTTTCCGGATCCGCGTCCGGGTCCACCATCAGATGGTTGGTGACATAGTAATTGAGCTGTATGAAATTCTGCGGCGAAACTGCGTCCACCCAGTGTTCGATGAACATGCTGACGATTTTATTGGCGAGAAACACTTTCAGCGTCCCTTGGATCGAATCGAAGGTGGTTTCCACCCGGGGCGGAGTAAAATAACTGCGCCCGCTGAGATTTCCATAGCACCACATCTGCAGTCTCGGCACTCTTTCGACCCATGCCTGGAAATATTTTTTGTATTGGGGATAATCGTCCAGATTCAGCGGCACAAACGGACTGATCACCGTGAATTTGGTGGCGACCCGGATCAGCGTGTTCTTTTCCGGCATCATCTTGCCCGGCATCCGCCCGTTGGTGGAGGTCCGGATAATGATATCCGGATATTCCTTGCGGATCTCCCGCGCAATATAGTTGATGTATTGGAGCAGCAGTCCCGTTTCCGAACCGTCTTCCTCAATGACCTTTTTGCATTCCGGACAACGACAGATGTAGTCGGTCGCATCCAGTTCGGAAATGTCGTAGATGATCGGCCATTCCTCTTTCGGCAAGATGCTTCGGTCGCGTTTGATGAAACCGCGCAGGGTTTCCAGCGTGATCCGCTTCACGTCCGGATTCGTCATGCACAGACTGCCGCACTTGTCCCTGCTTTTCGGTTTGATCCGCCGACCTGCGGGATCCATCTGGAAGTATTCCGGATGGGTTTTGAAATATTTGCGCGGATCGACATAAAAACCCAGGTTATGGTAGGGGATCGTGGAAAGATTAAAGTAGTCGCCCAGATAATATGCCTTCCATTTTGGATATGATTTACCGTTGATCCGGTTTCGGAGAGCCCACAGCCGATATTGCTCGCAAGCGGCCTCGTCCGCTTCGCTCCTCATCATTTTGACCGAAATGCCGTCATAGATGTGGCGTCCCGAAAATGCCGGCTGCTTTTTCTCGTCGAATTTCGGGAAATCCGGTTTGCCGTCGGGCAGACCCGTCGCATCGGGCGCGGCAAACACCACACCCAGTTTTTCCAGCAGATCATATACCCCATACAGTGTGCCGGCAGCACGTCCGCCGGAAACGATCAGGTTGTCGCCGACCGTTTTCAGAATCCATTCCTCTTTTCCGGCCGCATCGGGATCGACGCCGTTTTTCCGGGCGAAGTCGGTATTTCCGAGGAAGATCACCGATTTGCCGGCGGCTTCGTTTTCCCCGATCTTCTTCAATTCCTTCCCGTAGATCTGCTTGTAGAACAGGCAGAGTTCCTTTTCCGCCATGGTCTCCAGCCGGGTAGGCGATTTACCTGTCGCCAAATACTCCGGCACCGCGGCAGCCAGAACATTTGAGAACAGCATTCCGGCCAGCAGCAAAAAATACTTCATGATATGAACTCCTTTCGAATCGAACGCAGGTGTTTGCAGCGGCTGTTACTTTTTGGGATTCCAGAAATAATCGGACTGAAATTTCGGGATCTTGAATCCATCCATGAATTGCACATGTCCATCCCAGAACAGATAATTTCCACCGGTCCGGTGGCGCATATTCGGATTCTTCGGATCATTCCAGCCCGCCCGGCTGAGGGTGAACGCATAAGCGACATAGTTGATGTTGTTGACCGCCTGGAGACCGGCCGCGCGGTAACCGTCATAGATATGTTCCCAGATCGTGACCATGCGGGACGGCGGCTTACGCAGATTCCTTTCCAGTCCGCCGGTGGGGATCAGGGCCGCGTTGGTAGTCCACTGCAGTTTCACTTCGCCATCCTCTTCTTTCAAATACGGCAAGGCGATATTGTTGGGGGAATAGGAACGCCAGACGGAGCGGGAGTATTCCTTCATCATTGCCGCACTCCGGACGGTATCGGCGGGACAAAGCTGCACATTCCAGCTGCCGGGTTTTTTCGGTTTGTATTTGCCATCCACCACTTTGGAATAAAACAGCTGGATCCAGTCGGTGCCGCTCGGTGTCCCCGTGGTCGGCATCTTCGTCGGCGGCAGGCATTTGTAGTCGCCTTCATAGCCGGCGATATCCATGCCGATCTGCTTGAGATTGCCGGCGCAGGATATGGCCATCGCACGTTTCTTCGCATTGGACAGTGCCGGCAGCAGCATACCCGCCAGGATGGCGATGATCGCTATCACCACCAGGAGCTCTATCAAGGTGAAGTTCTGCAGGATCGGTCTTTCCTGCCGGTTGGTTTTTTCATTGTCCATCGTTCATCTCCCGTTTTAAGTTATCAAAAATCAGTTGGTTCGATCTTGCTTTTCAGCCTGCCGGTTCAGCTGTACAGATATCTTTCAATTCCGGCAGGGTGTTTCCCGGATAAAACGCCATGGGGATCGGAATCTGCCGGGGAACCATCTGCTCCAGCTGTCCCAGAACCAATTCACACAACGGCCGGGAGCGTTCCCAGCCGACGAGATCGAAATGGGGCAGCTGATCTTCGGTCCGTCCGGGCAGGATATTGTGATTCCCGTAAGTGATCAGCTGATAATCCCGTCCGAATTTCAGTCCGCGGCTGCTGAATTCGTCATACAGGGCCAGTCCTTCGGTCGATCCGGCAGTCCAATACAGCTTGTGTCCGGCATACTCCTCGAAATCCCGCGCCGCCGCGAGTCTGGCATTGCGGTAAGGAACAATATTCAGCTCCGTATCGTAATCGAATAACCAGTTCCGGATCCTGGCTTTCCGCCGTGATTCCCGGATCATCGAGCGAAGCATTTTCAGATGATGCGCTGTCTGACGGCAGGTCGAACCGAAAAATACCATATCCGACATCAGGTCGTCCGGCAGCTGACTCAGCAGTTTCCGATGCGGCGTTTCATAATCGTAATAGATGCCGGACAGCCATTTTCTTCCGATGATCCAATCGTTCAATCCCATGAACGGCGCCGACAGCACCAGATGCGAACTGACCTGATGCAGAAAATCCGGTTTCTGGTCGATCAGAAAACTGGGATTGATGATGAAGATATCCGCAACATCCGATTTCAGGA
>JAZUCR010000170.1:0-7114 GCA_045639225.1 Victivallales bacterium | reverse complement strand
CTTTTTCAGAACGGTATTCTTCCACGCAGAGAATTGCCTTCAGCAGGGGCATTTTCATATTTTTATGGGATTTCTGTGGAATTTTCCGGGAAAAAAAAGCGCAAAATAAAAAAACTGCCGGCAAAACCGAAAAAATGATCGGGAACCAGACATGCGGATCGTTTGCCGGTATTGGGGAATTCGGAAACTATGCGGACTCGTCTGATATGAAATCGGCAGGAGTTTAAAAAAATGGCTGCCCGACCTGGATTCGAACCAAGACAAACTGAACCAGAATCAGTTGTGCTACCGTTACACCATCGGGCAGAATAGGCGACAATATACTGCCCTTTCGGCAAAAATCAAGCCCGGAATCGAAAAAAAACGAAAAAAAACGGTCTGGACTTGACTTTCAGCGGCAGGTGTGTTATATTTATATATTTGAAGGTGCATTCCGTCGCGTCGACGGGGTGCAGGGTGTTTTCTTAATGCAATCAACTTAACCAAAAAAGAAAAAATGGCAACAGAAGAAAAAACCAACAAAAGTTACGTCGATCTGAGCAACAAACTCTCCATGGAAGAACTCCTGAGCGGTTCGATCGGCAGCGGCAATTTCGCCGAGGGCTCGATCGTAAGCGGAAAGATCGTTGAAAAGCGTCAGGACGGAGCTCTGCTCGACATCGGTTACAAGGCCGAAGGATTCATCCCCAGCACGGAATTCCGGAACTGGGAAGAAGTCCAGGTCGGCGATCAGCTCGATGTGTATCTGGAAGCGATCGAAAATGAAAGCAATATGCCGGAAATCAGCCTGTCCAAGGCGAATTTCATCCGCGCCTGGGAAAAAATCACTTCCGAATACGGCGAAGGCAGCGTGATCAAGGGCCTCATGAAACACCGCGTCAAAGGCGGCATCATCATCGACCTCAACGGCGTGGAAGCCTTCCTGCCGGGTTCTCAGATCGATATCGGTCCGGTCAAGAACATGGACGAATTCATCGGCAACGAATACGACCTGAAGATCCTGAAGATCAACCAGGAACGCAAGAACATCGTGGTTTCCCGCCGCGCCCTGCTGGAAGAGTCCCGCAAGGACCGCAGAGCCGCTCTGCTCAAGGAAATGGAAATCGGCCAGATCCGCAAAGGTCAGGTCAAGAACATCACCGATTTCGGTGCGTTCATCGATCTGGGCGGCGTGGATGGTCTGCTCCACATCACCGATATGTCCTGGGGCCGGATCAATCATCCGTCCGAAATGCTCGAACTCGGTCAGGAAGTGGAAGTCATGGTTCTGGATATCGACTTCGCCAAAGAACGCGTTTCTCTCGGACTCAAGCAGAAAACCAAGAATCCGTGGGATGATGTCGAATCCAAATATGCGGTCGGCAGCGTAGTCAAGGGCCGGATTGTGAATATCATGCCGTACGGCGCTTTCGTGGAAATCGAAGAAGGCGTCGAAGGTCTGATCCACGTTTCCGAAATGTCCTGGACCAAGCGTGTCACCAAGGCCGGTGACGTGGTCAGCGTCGGCGAAGAGATCGAAGCCGTCGTGCTCGAAATCGACAAAGAAGGCAAAAAGATCTCTCTCGGCCTGCGTCAGAAGACCCGCAATCCGTGGGAAGTCCTGGCGGAAAAATATCCTGCCGGCAGCAAGATCCACGGCAAGGTCCGCAATATGACCAGCTACGGCGCGTTCGTCGAAATCGAAAACGACATCGACGGCATGATCCACGTGTCCGATATGTCCTGGACCCGCAAGATCAACAATCCGAACGAAGTTCTGAAAGTCGGCGAAGAAGTCGATGCCGTCATTCTGGACATCGATCCGTCCCAGCAGCGTATCTCCCTGGGTCTGAAACAGACCGAAGACGATCCGTGGTCTGAAATCGAAAAACTCTACAAGATCGGCGATGTGGTGAAAGGCAAAGTCACCAAGATCACCCAGTTCGGCGCCTTCATCGAACTGTCCCGCAAGATCGACGGTCTGGTCCACATTTCCCAGATCAGCAAAGATCATGTTGACAAGGTGAAAGACAAACTGGCGCTCGGTCAGGAGATCGAAGCCCGCGTGATCAAGATCGACAAAGACGAACGCCGTATTGGTCTGAGCATCAAAGCTCTGGAAGAAGGCTTCACCGAAGACGATCTGAAGGCTGCCGGCGAAGAAGTCTCCGCCGCGCTCAAACCGGGTGAAGACCTGGTCAGCATGGGCTCGGTCCTCGACAGCGCGCTGGAAGGCCTCGAAGTCGCCGACAGCCCTGACGCGCCCGCCGAAGAAGAAAAGAAAGACTGATCTTCTTAACTTAACCACGGGAGGTTTTCGCTATGCCGGATCCAAAAGAAAAAAATCAGCTGTTTTTCGATTTTGAAGATTTTTCCGGCAGCGGAACTTCCCAGGGTGATACCTCGGATCGGAAAGTCAAGGACGATTTGACGCCCGGACTTTTCGATCCCGAGCTCTCTGAAGAAGAGGAAATGGACCAGTTCCTGCGGGAGATCCGTTCCTCTGAAGCATCTGCGGACGACAATGCCGCACAGGATCCGGCCGGTGAAGTCCCGGCTGATTCCGCTGCAGACGCGCCCGCTGAATGTCTCGAACCCGCTCCCGCGGAACCCGAAACTGCGGAGACGGAACCTGAATCCGCAGAACCGGAAACCGAATCCGAAACCGAATCGGCGGTTTCCGAACCATCCCGTGCATTGACCCCGAAACAGATGAAGCGTGCCGCGCTGGCTTTTCTGGCTTCTCTGCAGCCGTCGGGTCTTGCCATCGATGCCGCAGCCGGCGGTCGCTGCCGCGCGGATGCCGCTGCTTTCTGGATGGAAAAAGGCCGGATCACCCGGACGGCAATCGCTCAGATTCAATCCGATCTGGATTCCGGCGAAGGTGAAAAAAACGATTTGTTTGATTCGCTGAAACTGGCCCGAATGGAACGGGAAGTCCTGGAACAGGAGATCCGCCGGACCGAACCCGGTCTGCGTGACAGTTCCCTGCTGTTTACCGAATTTTCCGACTGGAATTACGAAGTGTCGAAGAATCCCGCTTATCGGGAATGTCTGCAGAAGATCCGCAAGATCGAACATGCATTGTATCACGGCACCCGGCTCGAACGTCTCATCCGGACGAAAGCCGCTTCCGAATTGTATCTGGTTGTTCCCGAAAATACGGTCATGCCCGATTATCCGCTCAACGGCTGCGGGTTGGTCTACATCAAAAACGATCTCTCTTTCGAACTGATCACTCCGGCCGGACAGCAGGAGAATGTTTCCAAAGAACATCAGCAGCGTCTGGCCTTGAATATCGCGGCATCCAATCAGCAGGATGTCTTGTTTGCCAATGGTGTCCACACTGCAGGCGGCAAGCCGAAATGCGGTCCGCTGCCCCGCAGACGCCATATCAAGTCCTGAACTATCCAATCCGAAAGGATTCGCACTGCATGAGTCCCTTCCGTTATATCGCCGGTTTTCTGATCTGGCTGGCCATCCAGCTGGGCATGCTGGTCACCTGGCCGATGAGTCACCGCGCACTGCGTAAATTCGCTCAGATCGGCGGCTGGGTCATGTTCATGGTCCCGTTCATCCGGAATCTCTGCATCAAGAATATCCATGCCGCTTTTCCGGAAATGTCCCCCGAGAAGGTCCGTGAAACGGCCCGCAAGAGCGTGGACAATATCGCCTTGTCGATGTGTGAATTCATGTGGATCCGGCGGCATCCCGAACAGTTCGAAAAAATCATCGATAAAACGCCCTGCATCGAAAACGTGGGGAAAGCGATCGAACATGTCGAACATGGCAACGGAGCCATCCTCATTACTCCGCACATGGGCAACTGGGAATTTTCCGGCCGGGTCCTCGCCTCCTTCGGCTGCCCTCTCGGGATCGTGGTCAAATCGGTCCGGATGCCGTTCCTCGACAAGCTGGTGAATGACAGCCGCAAGTCAGGAAATGTCACCATCATTTATTCCAAAGGTGCCGCCATGGCGATGAAAAAAGCCATCGAAGACAAGTTCATGGTCGGCATTCTGATCGATCAGAACACCAAAGTCCGCGACGGCGGCGTGTTTGTCGATTTCCTTGGATTGAAGGTCCCGGTCAGCCGCGCTCCGGCCGTGCTGGCGAGAGCCAAGAATCTTTATGTGGCGGTCGGTTCCGTGGTCCGCGATACGCCTGATACCGGAAAAGCTTATCTGCGTGAACTGCCCAAGCCGGTGTCCGAATATAAATCCGATGAGGAAATCATCCAGGCAATCACCGATCTCACGGTCGAATATATCCGGATGGCTCCGGAGCAGTATTGCTGGCTTTACAAACGGTTCCAGCATATCCCGCCCGATACTCCGGAAGAGATCCGGAAGCGCTATCCGGATTATGCCCGAGTTCCCAAACCTTCATTCTACAGCCGGGCTAAGGCTAGGCAAGGGAAACATCGTAGTTGAATCTGGCTTTGTCCTTTTCCCTGCCGTCTGCGTGACGGTAATCGTAGAACAGCGCCGATGCGCCGGACAAGGCCGGGACCGCCATGACTTTTTCCGCCATGATCTGGGTCAGGATCCCGTTTTCCTCCACCAGAAATTTGTCGCCTTTGGCATCGCTCATGGTTCCCCGGACCGGCAGATGCGCCCGGGTGGAAAGCAGAACCGGACGTCCGAAACAGTAAAGTTCGCAGGGCAGGGGGGATTTCTCAGCCAGGGCGTTCCATTCCGCGGAGCCGAGTTCCAGCGATCCCTGGACCAGGCTCACTCCCCGGTCGGCCAGTTCCGCCGCCGCAAAGGAATTGCAGACCGGCAGCGGCATGCAGGTTTTCAGAATCAGATCCGGATATTCTTTCGTCAGCGCCAGATGGCTCAGCGAAGAGATCCGCACGACCCGGCCTCCTTTTTCATACCATGCCCGCAGCTGGGCGCGGATTTTCTCCAGACTGAATTCCGCCAGATAAAACGGCAGCAGCAGTTCTTCGTGCGGCGAGGGGGAATCGCCGATTCCCCGGACGATCCGGCAATGATTCGGCAGTGCCGGGTGTTTCCCGCGCGGGACCGCTGCGTAGATCTGCACTTCGCCGTCCGGTTTCCGGTGTTCCGCCGCCGCATATTCTCTGCGGAATAACGCCAGACCCCGTTCCGATTCGGCTGAGACTGGTGCCGGAAGATTCGGCAGGATTTCCGCTTCCCAGGTTTTCCGGAGTTTTTTCAGCACGCTCGCCGGCAGGAACGGATTGTCCCGGACTTCGATGTCGATATTTCCCGGTTCGAAACGGTCGGATTGGAACCTGCTGAATTCATCTCGGATCCGGTTCGGATCCAAGTCCTGTTTCGAGGCGGGTTCCAGTTCGAGTTCCTGCTTCCACATCTGTCCGCCGGCGGTCACCTGACAGCCGGTTCGGGAAATGACCACGCCCAGATCCAGCACCGGCTTGCGCAAGGGCAGGGCGGCGATCCGTTTGGAATAATCCGGCGTCTTTTCTCCGATTTTATAGACTAGTCCGCCGTTCGGAATGGTCTTGTCGGAATGGATGAATACTTCGTCGCCGCGCGCGGCTTTGGCGGTGCCGCGGCCCCGCACGCTCATTTTCGTGATCCGGAAGGACGGTCCTTCATCGCCGCTCTGCGGCTGCACCCGGATCATGTCGCCTTCGAAAAAAGGCCGTCCGGCGGAAACCGTGAAGCCGTTCGGTGCAGTGGAAACGACTTTGCCGCAGAGCAGACCCGAAACGCCGAGCGAATCGTGCTTGATCAGATTCCCCGCGGACTGCGGCGTATAATACCCGAGTGACCATTTGCGTCCGAGCGTGCGTGCGAGCCTGGCGCGGGCCGCGGGCAGAACGGAGCGGAAATCTTCTTCCGAACGCGCTGCCGCATCCATCGCCATACGGTAGGCCGCCACGACGTGGGACACGTAATCGGAACGGCGCAGCCGTCCTTCGATCTTGAATGCACTCACGCCGGTTTTCATCAGCTGCGGCAGGATTTCCAACGTTTCCAAATCCTGCGCGGAAAGGAAGAAGCCGTTGCCGTCCGTGGAACGGTGCCGCCGCCGGCAGGGCTGTTTGCATTTGCCCCGGTTGCCGCTCCAGCCGCCGAGCCATGAGGACAGCAGACACGTTCCGGAAATACAGCAGCACAGCGCGCCGTGAATGAAGATCTCCACTTCCACCGGCGGTTTGGTTTTCAGCATGGCTTCGAGTTCGGTGAGCGTGGTCTGCCGTTCCAGGATCACCCGCGAGAGACCGATTTCTTTGGCAAGCTGCAGTCCTGCGGAATTATGCAGACTCATCTGGGTCGAGCCGTGGAGCGTGAGTTTCGGAAAATACTGCCGCGCCAGTCTCACGATGCCGAGGTCCTGCACGATGAGCGCATCCGGACGGAGCGTTTCCAGTCTCGCCAGTTCCGCCGCGGCTTCATCCAGTTCGTTTTCCTTGATCAGCGTGTTGAAGGTCACATAGACCTTTCTGCCGTGCTTGTGCGCATAGGCAATGAGCTGGGACATTTCCTCTGCGGTAAAATTTTCCGTACGCTCGCGGGCGTTGAATTTTTTCAGTCCGGCGTAAACCGCATCCGCGCCTTCATCGAAGGCGGCGAGTGCACATTCCAGATTCCCGGCGGGAGCCAGCAGTTCCATGACGGCTTCTCCTCAATGCGCGCCGGTGAACACCGGTTTGAGGGCGCGCCACGCCAGATGCGGCACGGTTTTGCCCTGCGCCAGCCAGTCACGTTCGAATTCCGTGCGGAATTCTTCCCCGGAAACATCCGCGATCGCTTCCGGTCCGGCAGGTTCGAAGAGTCCGGAACTTTTCACCAGAGCGGAGACTGCTTCCAGATATTCCGGATCGTCGGTGGAAAAATGGAAAATGCCGCCTTCCTTGAGCACGCGGTTGATCGGCATCATGAAATCGGCACAAAGCAGACGATGTCCGCGGTGACGGTCCTTCGGCCACGGGTCCGGACAGAGGATATGGATCCGGTCGATGCAGCGGTCGGGCAGACAGAATCCCAGCAGATAGCGGGCTTCCGTGCGGAGACAGCACACATTGTTATTGCCGGTGCGGTCGGTTTTCTTCTTGACTTTGCGCATGCGTCCGAGCATGATGTCAGCCGCCAGGACCAGGCGGTCCGGGTATTTGGCCGACAGTGCGGCGGAGAAG
>JAZUCR010000169.1:0-10186 GCA_045639225.1 Victivallales bacterium | reverse complement strand
CCGGTCTGACCGACCTGATGGTCGTGGTCGATCCAGCCGGCATCCACCGCCGCACGCGAGGCTCCGACCTGTCCGCCGAGCACATCCGCCAGCTGATGGATCAGCTTGAAGTTCTCTTTGGAACCGACGCCGTAGCCGCCGGCCACGATGATCTGCGCGGCTTTGAGATTGACGCTCTTTTCCTGCCGCACGCGTTCGATCACTTTCACCACGGTTTCCTGCGCGGTCAGCGCCACCGTCACGCGTTCGATCTCGCCTTTGCGCGAGGTGTCGGGCGTATCCATTTTCATGACGCCTTCACGCACGGTGACCATCTGGGGATCGTCCCAGGTGTTCACGATCGTGGCGATGATGTTGCCGCCGAAGGCCGGACGGATCTGCATCAGCTTGTTGGCATAGAATTTTTTGTTGACTTTGTCGTCGAAATCATCGATCTTCAGATCGGTGCAGTCGGCGGTGAGGCCGGCCAGTTTTTCGGATGCCACGCGCGGGGCCAGTTCCCGGCCCTTCATCGTCGCTCCGAACAGCAGAATGTTCGGCTTCTTTTCCCGGATCAGGTCCATGATGACTTTCGCATAGGGCAGGACCGTGAACGGTTCCAGACGGGGATCTTCCGCGAGGATGACTTTATGGCAACCGTAGCTGAACAGCGTATCGCAGCACTGCGCCACGTTGTTGCCGAGCAGAACGGCTTCCAGTTTCACATTCAGCTTGGCGGCCAGTTCGGCACCTTTGCTCACGAGTTCGAGACTGACATCGGCGATCTTGCCGCCTTCCTGCTCGACGAAAACCCAGACGTTACCAATATTGGACATGGCTCACCCCAGTGTATGATCTTCAATAAGTTCACGGACAAGATCGCCCACGCCGGCTTCGGTCGGTTCGATCTTCTTGAAATCTCCCGCGGTCAGAACCACGCTCATGATCTGCTTGACGTTGGTCGGGGATCCGGCCTTGCCGCAGCGTTTCGGATCCGCATCCACATCGGCTGCGCTCCATTCCTTGATCAGCAGGCCCTTCTTCTCGCTCTGAGCGATGAGATCCTCAGCCGTGTTGGCGGCTTTGAATTCGGAAAGCGTTTTCGCTTTTTTGAATTTCATGATGCGGGCGGCATTCTGGGGACGCGGTTCATTGGCGTCGATCACGGCCAGCAGCACCGGCATCGGGGCTTCGAGGATCTCATAACCGCCTTCGATCGCGCGTTTCGCGCGGATGGTCTTGCCTTCCAGCGAGATGACTTCTTCCACATAGGAGAACTGTGCGATTTTCAGTTTTTCAGCGATCTGCGGTCCTACCTGGGCCGTGTCGCCGTCGATGGCCTGACGGCCGCACAGGATCAGGTCGAAATCGCCGATCTTTTTCGCACAGCAGCTCAGCGCATAACTGGTTGCCAGAGTATCTGCTCCGCCGAGGATACGGTCGGTCAGCAGCACGGCTTCATCCGCACCCATGCACAAAGCAACGCGGAGAATGTCCGCCGCTTTGGGCAGACCCATGGTTGCGGCCACCACATGGGCGCCGTAACGGTCTTTCAGCTGCAGCGCCAATTCCAGCGCATTCAGGTCTTCCGGATTGAAAATTGCAGGAAGCGCCGCACGGTTGATAGTGCCGTCCGGTTTCATCGCTTCGCCCGTCACATTCTTCGTGTCAGGCACCTGCTTGACAAAAACGATGATTTTGTAACTCACTGGCTGCTCCTTTTTACAGTTCTTTTTTATTTAAAGTGAGACTTAAGTTTATATTCAGCACTGGTGATCCAGCCGTTCTCCGGCCGGGTCATTATTCTAATAATATAGCATAACTTGCAGAAAAATCAAGATTCGTTTCGAAGCCGGACGCAAAATACTTGCCCGGACGGGTTTCCCGGACTCCGCAACGACTCGTTCCGGTCAGTGTCTTTCATTGCCTTTTTTCGGAAATCCGCCGCTCCCGGCTTGCTTTTTCCTGAAAACGGCAATATAGTTTCCCATTCATTCATCAGAGGAGAAGAAAAATGAACAAGAACGAAATCATCCAGACGGTCAAAACCATGATCGCCGCCCCGTCCTGTTGTCAGGAACTCAAAGATGCCGGACAGAAATGGCTGGATGCCGTCGGCACCGCCGGAGAAAATGCCGCCTGGAACGCTTTGCTGGCGGAAGCCCGCGAAGATATCTGCACCGTCGAACACGCCCTGGCGTTTTTCGAATCGGAAATGGGAACGAAGATTTTCGGCGCGGAAAAAGCCAAAGCGCTGGCCGCCCATTGCCGCGACCGTATAGCCAAAGGCGCCAAATGGTGCGACTGCCCGGCCTGTGCCGCCTGTGAGAAAATCCTTGGACTTTAACCAACTGCAGAAAGAGGTGTAATATGATTCGGCTCAATTGTTTTTTTCAGGCAAAAGAAGGTCGTTTGAACGATGCGCTCGCCGCAGCCAAAACGTTGACGGCCGCTTCTCTGAAACAGGACGGCTGCATTGCCTATGATGTTTTCGAAAGCGCGACCCGTCCGGGGATCCTGCTGATCTGCGAGACCTGGCGCGACGAATCCGCGCTGGCGGCTCATTCCGCTTCCGATCCGTTCGTCAAGTGTGTCGCGGTCATCAATGACGCCGGCACGATGAAGATCGAAAAGTTCGAGTTCTGATCCGGCGTCGATGCTGACCCTTTTTCTCTGCTTGTTCGATATTTACGGCGAACAGCACTGGTGGCCGAGCAAAAGCGGCAAACGGTGGGAGATCGTCGCCGGTGCGGTTCTCGTTCAGAATACCGCCTGGATCAATGTCGAGAAAGCGCTGAACAATCTCGAAGCCGCCGGCCTCATGTCGCCGGATGGTATTTTGTCCGTGCCGGACGATGATTTGCGCGAGATCATCCGTCCGGCGGGTTTTTTCAAGCAGAAATCCGTCTATCTGAAAGCGGCCGCGGAATTTTTCCGCACCCATGAGAAAGCTTTCCTGCGATCGAAGGATATTCCTGCCATGCGGCAGCAGCTGCTGGCGGTGAAAGGCATCGGCAGGGAGACCGCGGACGATATTCTGCTGTATGCGTTCAAAAAGCCGATCTTCATCATTGACGCCTATACCCGCCGCGTGGCGGAGCGGCACCTGGGTCTCAATGGCAAGCTGCCGTATGAAGCTTTACAGAAACTCTTTATGGACGAGCTGCCGCCCGATGCGGATCTTTACGGCGAATATCACGCGCTGATCCTGGCGCTCTGCAAGGATTCCTGCCGGAAATCCGGCTGCGGCGAGGTATGCCGCTCCCTGCCGGTAAAAACTGTCCGGATGATTTGATTTTTAGGAGGATACCGCAGTTATCCGCTGCAATAATACCATTTTCAACGATGCGAGGAACAGGAAAAATGAGGTCTGAAATCGATTCTTTGCCATTACCGCCGCCCGAAAGCTGGAGTTTTACCGAAGAACTGAAACAGCCGGCGCCGGTTTATTTCCATTGGACACGGAAAAAACCTCTGAGCGGAGAGGCCGATCTTTCCGGCGGATTCCGCATCGAAAACCATGCCGATGATCCGGATGGTCTGCTGGACAGCGCCTTTGCCGATCTGCGGCGGTTTCGGGAACAGGCCGGTCTTCCGGACGGCGGTTATCTGCTGGAATTTCGCCCCGGGGATTCCGGTCCCTGGGATTCATTTGTACTGGATGTGAAAAAAGACCGTTGCCGGATCTCTGCCCGCGGCAGGGAAGGGTTCCGGCGGGCGGTTTATTATCTGGAAGACCTGCTGCTCAGTGCGGAAGGCCCGTTTCTGCCGCTGGGCAGGACCGATCGCCGCTGCTGGCTGAAAAACCGGTTCACCCGCTGCTTTTTCGGCCCGATCAAACGCCCGCCGATGAACCGGGATGAATTGCTCGATGACGTGGATTATTATCCGGAGGAATATCTCAACCGTCTGGCGCACGACGGGGCAAATGCGATCTGGCTGACCGTCGAATTCCGGGATCTCTGCCGGACCCGTTTCGCGCCGGATTACGGAAAAGATGCGGAACGGCGGCTGGCAAAACTCCGGCAGACCGCGCGGAAATGTCTGCGTTACGGGATCCGGACCTTTCTCTTCTGCATCGAGCCGGCCCGCTGGCGGGAAAACGATCCGGTGCTGGCCCGCAATCCCGGATTCGCCGGACCGGATCGTTCCAGCTGTCCATTTTCCCCCGAATTCCGGGAATACCTGCGGGATTCGGTCTATTCGATTTTTCACGCAGTGCCCGAGCTGGGCGGAATGGTGAATGTTTCATACGGGGAACGGATCACGACCTGCCTGAGCACCTGGACCTGCTTCCATCAGGCCAACGGACAGATCAAGATCCCGGAATGCCGGAAGAAATGCGGTTTCAAACCCGTTGACATCTTATATGAATCCGTCAAGGCCATGCAGGACGGCATGAAAGCCGCCAGTCCCGATGCCGAATTCATCAGCCAGCTGTATGTGCCGTTTTCCCTCCCGGTGCTGGACTGGGTGACCACCTTGACGGAACGGCTTCCCGAAGGCGTGACTGCACTCTGGAATTTCGAATCCGGCGTGGCGCAGGAACAGCAGGGTCACCGCTGCATCGGGGGCGATTACTGGCTGTCCGCTGAGGGACCGTCCCTCCGTTTCGAAAAATGCGCCGTCAATTGCGATCCCAAGGGCGCCATGGGGGCAAAACTGCAAGTGGGGTGCAGCCATGAAACCGCCACCGTTCCTTTCGTTCCGGTGCCGGCTCTGCTTTACCGGAAATATGAAAAGATGCACGCGCTGAAGGTCTCTACTGCTTTCCAGTGCTGGTATTTCGGCAACTATCCCGGGATCCAGACCCGCGCCGCCGGGATGCTGGCTTTCGAAGATTTTTCCTCCGGCGAAGAAGATTTCCTGCTCCGTCTGGCCAGAATCGAATGGGGCCGGTATGCCCCGGACATCGTGCAGTGCTGGGAGGCTTTCACCGCCGCCTATCAGGAATATCCGCTTTCCAACAAGATTCAGTATTTCGGGCCGTATCACGACGGACCCGTATGGCCTCTCTATCCGGAAGAACAGTTCCTGCCGCTGACCCCGACCTGGAAAGCGGATTTCGCGACCAGCGGAGATCTGATCGGCGAAATCATCCGGCCGTTTTCCATTCGGGAGATCACCGACCAGGCGGAAAAGCTCTCCGCCGGCTGGCATGCCGGATTCCTCCGTCTCCTGAAATTGAAAGACGCCTTCCGGAAGGAACCCGAACGTCTGCGGGACATCGGCGTGGCCGAAACCCTGGATCTGCTGTTCCGTTCCGGCTGGCATATTTTCCATTTCTACCTGCTTCGCTCCCGGCATAAAGGTTTTTCCGCCGCCATGAAAAAAATCATGCTGGAAGAAGCGGAACTTTCCGAACGGCTGGCAGATTTGTGCGACTCCGATTCCCGTCTGGGGTTCCATTCCGAGGCCGAAACCTATAAGTTCTTCCCCGCCAAGCTGCGCCTGAGAAGCCGGATCCTGCGGCAATATATCGAAAAACCGCCCGCGTCGCCTCCGGTCCCCGCTTCCCTCATCTGCAGTCCTTCCAGATACCGGAAAAGCAAAACTTTTGCCTGGAAATGGAAAATGACCGAATGCGGTCTCCGGATCGATATCGAACTCGACGGCAGATATGATTCCGATCAGTTGATGCTGACTCTCGCCGGAAACTGCGAAGCCCATACCGTGAATATCGAATTCCTGCCCGGCGGGTCGATCCTGGACTGGAATGCCGGATCCCCGTGCGATTCCATGATCATTCACCGGATTTCCGAAAACCGCAGATCATGGAAAGTCACCGTTTTCGTGCCTCCGATGCAGATCCCTGCCAATCGCGGGGAACTCCGGATCGGCATGGTGCGGATCATCAACGAAGGGGAAATCACCGAGCAGTTCCCGGATCATCCGGAACCCGCCCGCTACCGTCTTTTCATCGGGAGTGTGAATCCCCATGGCATGTTCGTCCTGCCTCTTCGCAAACCGCGTATGAAGTCGCGTCCGCGGCGGGACCGGGGCAAAGCCTGAAGCTCGGAAACGTCTGGCTTTACCGGACGAGATTCTTGAAATTGCGCGAAAACACCGATTCCCGTTCGAGCTGCGAAAGATGTTCGAACAGGACGCCCGCGATATACATGCCGGGGTTGCGGATCGGGAAATCGCTGCCGAAAAGGATCTTGCCGACTCCGGCCCGTTTGAGCGCATACCGCACCATGCCCCAGGAATTCGGCCCGCTGCCGGAAATATCCAGCGCGGCATTTTCATATTGCGCGATCAGGTCGATCCGCGCCAGATATTCCGAATAACTGGCGGTCGGATGGGCGATGATGAATTTCAGTTTCGGGAATTTTTTGAGGATGGACGCGGCTTCCTGCAGTTCCCCGAGATGCACGTTGACCGCCAGTTCCTTCTGCTGGATCAGATCCCAGACCGGATCCATGGCCGGAACGTCGATCCCTTTCCAATTCATCGCATAGGGAACGAGTTCACCGACGAACCGGACATCGTGGTCGCGGTACATAGTTTCGATCTCTGCGCAGGATTCTTCCGGGAAGGCAGGATGGACCGCTATCCCCGGAATATAGAAACCCGGCCAGGCTTTCCGGAAATCCAGCGCGGCGGTATTGAGTTCGTGGATGACTTCGAAACTGTTCAGTTCCCCGATCTGGCGGATGACCGAACCGCAGCACTGGCGGATCCCCGCCCGGCGGAGTTCGGAAACGAACTGTTCGCCGGACATATTCTGTTTGAACAATGAATAATCGGTTTTCGGCAGCGGTGTCGGCGGATGGACATGGGCGTCGATGATCTCATATTCAGTGTAAATCTCCCGCAGCCGGGCATCATGGTCAGGAATCGGTTCCATAGCTGAAATAACCTCTTATTGTGAGACGAACTCAAGTTTATGATTAATGATTTGACCGGAGATCACATCGCGGACCGTGAGAGTCCACGTGCCCGGCTGATCGTTCAACGCGGTCCGGAACGAACCCTCATAACGGCCCTGCGGCGCATGTGCGATCAGCGAATACAGCCGTTTCACTGAGCCGTCCGGCGCCGTGACCTTGATCTCGAAGATATGTTCGAGCGAGGTGCCCGGCACGGTGATCTTGTAGCGGAAGGCCTTGCCGGGTCCGATCTGTTTCGGCGCGGAGAGCTCCGGACTGTTCAGTTTTTCCTGCAGCAGGGCCAGGACAACCGATTTTGCCGGCGCCAGTTCCACGATCCGGCTGTCGACCTTGTCTGCGGAGACCTGACCTTTGCGCAGGTCATACAGATAACCCGGACGCGGGAATTTCAGCGTGATCTTCGACGATCCTTTGGCCTGGTTGTCCCGGGTCAGTCCCAGGAACAACGCCTGTCCGGACTTGTTCTGACGATAGGAGAAGATCCGCGCTCCGGCCGGTTCGCCGCCTTCGGCTTCGAATTGGAAACTGTCCAGCTTCCGGCCGCCGATCAGTTTGGCAAACATTCTCTGCAGCGCCAGGATCTCATCTTTTTCCCGTCCGAAATTGTTGCGCAGCGAGGCATAATTGCTGACCGTGAAGTTCAGGAACACCACGCGTCCTTTGCCGAGTTGGTTTTCGATCAGGATGTTTTTCCCGTCCGGGCCGGCCGCGGAACCGATCGGACGCAGGGCTTTATGGTTTTCCAGTTCGATCATTACCGTATGGTCGCCTTCCTGATCGGGCTTCTGGAGTCCGAAAAGATCGTTCAAACGGCCCGCGGGCAGCGTTTTGCAGTGCTCATCCATGACTGCGGGCATGCGGTCGGCAATCAGGATGCCGCCTTTCCGGACGAAATCCCGCAGTTCGGCACAAGACTTGGCCGAGAGGGCGCGGCAGAACGGCAGGATTACCACCCGCGCGGATGTTTTGCGCAGCAGTCCGCTTTCCAGCTCCTGATCGGCGAAATAGCGGAACGGCACATTCAGATCGATGGCCAGCAGCGCCCAGGCATAGCGGGCTTCGCGCATCGCCGAGTATTTGCGGATGATGGACGCTCCGTACATCGACCGCTGCGAGGCCAGAATCAGGATTTCCGGCGGTTCCTCGTCGAGCGTGGCACGCAGGGCGCCCAGACCTTCCCGGAGGTCCTTGGTGGCATTGGCCCAGTCGCGGGTCCCCGGCTGCAGCGTATAATCCGGGAAAAGCGTGTTCCGGGTGGAATAGAACGAGGAGCCGCCCTTCTTGAACATGAAGGCATCGAGCCAGACACGGTATTCCACGATTCCGCCGACCGCACTGTATCCTGCGTTCCACGGTATGACTGCGCCGCGGAAGAACGAGCGGATCTGTTCGCCGATATCCGAAGTGATATACGGCGCCACCTGATCGAGGACCCGGCTCAGCCGGTACCATTGCTTGCCGTTGTAGGCATTGCCGCTGTCGACGCCGGAGAGATCCAGGATCGGGGTTTTCCAGCCGGCATCCCGCGCGATCTTTCCGGTTTCAGCAAACGTGTTGGAGAAACTGAAGTCCATGAAATCGCGGAAATCGGTCCAGGCGGAATAATTCCCCGTTTCCTTTCCTGCCTTGACCGCCTCGGCGGTGGTCGGCGGCACGATGTCATTCCAATCGGTATAACTGGAACCCCACTGGGCATTCAGCCCATCCAGCGTGCGGTATTCCTTCTGCAGATGTTTCCGGAACGCTGCAAGCGAATGCTCGGAGAAACAGAAATCGTGTTCGCGTCCGAAATGGGTCAGACTGAGTTCATCGCCGAAGGAGAACTGGTCCGGCGTATAATTTTTCAGCAGATCCAGCGTGGACAGCACCTGTTTTTTCCGGCTGGCCAGGTATTTCGGATCATGCAGACACGGAGAACGTTTCAGATATTTGCGGTCGCCGGTTTCGTTGTAGGGTTTCTGGTAACGGGTCGCGAAATCGCGCAGACGCAGTCCCGAAAGGATGGACATGTTCAGCGAAAAATCGAACCGCATGTAATCCCGGAACGCATCGATGCCGCGGTCCTTGCTGAGCACGGTCCAGAGCCGCATCAGATCGTAGCCGGTCTGCCGGCGCAGTTCGCGGAAGAAATACGGACGCAGTTTGCGGTTGATGTCCCACATCCATTCATGTTCGCTGCCGCTGATCGCGTAATCTGCGACCGGCCGCGTGCAGCGGGCATAGATCACATGATCTTTCACCGACTGGAGCACCTGGTCTTTCCAAACGGACGCACGGATGGTCATCCGCCGGGTGGAGGCTTCCGGCAGAATGATCTCGAATTTGCCGTCCTTCCCGGCTTTTTCCGAGGCGATCAGCCGGTCTTCGGCATCGATCAGGTCCAGAACCACTTCGCCGTCCGGACGCGACAGACGGACTTGACCGGAAATTTTGTCCTGAGCGCTGTAAAGTTCTTTATCGGCAGTGACCCTGAGAATCCTGACCTGCGGTTTCTGTTCCAGTGCGGCAAAGCCGAAATCGACCGTTTTGCCGTCCTTGAGCAGACGGTATTCCGCTGTATTGATGCCGGGCTGAACGGGAGCCGGAAGTTCGACCGACGCAATTCCTTCCGCATTCGGCTCCGGCACGGCGAGAGTCTTGGTCTGACTCGAGCCGTTCAGCAGATTGCGCAGCGTGACCTGGAGGGTCGAACCGGAAACATCCTTCAGTCCGCGGATGGTGAAACGGGCCTTGTCGGCCGTGCGTTCCGCCGTGACCACGGTCTGCGGCAGCCGTCCCGCCGCCCAGAGGATGCTCTTGATCAGCGGCACGAACTGATAATCCAGATTGTTGTAATTCGGCAGTTCTGCTTCCAACGGGAAGACCGGGAGCAGGGCTCCGGCGGCGAAATAAGCGGTCTGGACCACTCGGATCCCGGCCGGTTTGCCCGCGGCGAAAACCGGACCGTTGACCGATGTGATCACGTTGTCCGCACCGGGCAGGAGTTCCGATTCGCAATGTCTGCCGGGCTGGGTGAGTTCAGGAGCAAAACCCGCGGCAACGGGATGCTTTGCCCCGAGCCATTCCCCGTTGAGCCGGGTATTTTTGAGTGCCGTGCGCATCAGCAGCAGGTCCTTCATGGAGGCCGGAACATCGTAGGGCTGGATCATGACCAGACCCGCGCCGTTTTCGAGCTTGGTGCGGATATTTTTCAGATTGTCCGCTTCGATGTAGCGCCACAGATTGCCGGAGACCACGATCGCATCGAACTGATTTTTGAGGGCGTGGCGCAGGGCGGCATTGGCATCGCGGAACGTGAACGAACCGAACTGTTC
>JAZUCR010000168.1:0-7061 GCA_045639225.1 Victivallales bacterium | reverse complement strand
CTCACCGCCGTCGGCTGCCTGATCGACCGCGTCGACGCCTGCTTTCTTCAAAAAGGCGGTCAGAACCGCACGGTTGACCGGAGAATCGTCAATGACAAGGATATGCTGCGGCAGCTTGGCCGGCTGGGAAATCGGTTTCGGCTTGGCTGCCTGTTCGGCCTCTTCTTTCTTCTTCAAGACACCCGGTATACGGATTTTGAACGTCGAGCCCTTGCCCGGTTCGCTCTCGACTACGATTTCGCCGCCCATGGCTTCCGCCAGACTTCTGCAGATGGAAAGTCCCAGTCCGGTTCCGCCGACCCTGTCCGCCGCATGGCTGGGGTCCTGAACTTGGACGAACGGATCCATAATGTTCTCCAGCATGTTGCTCGGAATGCCGCAGCCGGTATCGGAAACGGAAACCTCGAGGTTCATTTCCCGGTATGATGCATCGACGGACACGGAGCCATGTTCGGTGAACTTGACGGCATTTCCGATCAAGTTGAAGAGAATCTGACGGAAACGATGCTCGTCCAGGAGCACCACAGGAACTCCGACCGTTTGATTCATCAGGATGATGCCCTTTTCGGACGCAGCCAGCTGGAAGGATGAAAATACTTCGTCCGTCAATTGAGTCAGCAGCACCGGTTCCGGATGAAGGGTCATCTTCCCCGAATCCATTTTCGCCAGGTCGAGAACATCGGTCACCAGCTGCAGCAGCGTGGTCCCGCTGGCCCGGATGGCTCTGAGCGCTTCGTTCCGGTCCGCTTCGTCCGTGATGCCGTTTTGCAGCAGTTCGGAATATCCGAGGATCGCGTTGAGCGGCGTGCGGATGTCGTGGCTCACGATACTGAAGAACATGCTCCGCGCCTTCTCGGCCGACCGGGCCCGCTCCAGCGCATTCTCCAGTTCCGCCATGTGTTTCGCGGTTTGTTCGTCCTGGATGACGAAGACATGGAGAAAGCAGTTGCTGACCAGACATCCGAGCGCGGTAAACGAGGTCAGCGGCCAGAGGATCTGGAGGGCAATGGCCTCCGCCATCGTGGAGCTGCTCAGGAACACCATCATGCTCCGTCGCCGGACGGAATCCCGACTGTTGAGAAACTTCAGAAAACCGAAAACCGACATCAGACCGTTGTAGGAGACCAGAAGCCAGAACGCGGGGTTGCGCAGGAAGCCCGTTTGATAAACACCTTCCTTATCGATATGGAAGAAGCAGCGGGTGAAGGGATTGGCTGCCAGCGCCGCCAGGTTGAAGGCCAGGATCCCATACCCGAACCAGTTGAGGATCCGTGCCGTCCATTTCCCAAAGTCCAGATAGTGGATGACAAAACGTCCCCACATGAAAACGAATACGGCAAAGGAGAGAAAGAAAAATATCGTATCGATATAAAGACAACGGAGCCAGTTCAGTCCGGCGAAGATCCCCCACGCCGCATCCGTGACATAATAGGCCAGGAGCACCAGCAGAAAGACGCGGTAACGCTTCCCGCGCACCGAGTCCATCCCCCGACCCAGCAGCAGATCGTAGTTGATGATCAGATGGATCACTATCGCAACTATAGAAAATATAGAATATGAGTAACCCTGCATGATTGTTATCGCTTACGATTTATAAATTCAGTTGTCCTTTACACCGGTCTGTTTTTTTACATAACAAAATTCCATCTAATAATATATATCACAATAGGGCATTTTTCAATAGTATTTTCTCGTCAAACAAGAAAAAGCTGCTTTTTTTATAATACTGATACTTGTCAAAGTAAACGCACAGGCAAAAAAGAAGGGGTGTGCGTTTAGTCTGACAAAAGCTTGGTGTGCATTCAGTCTGACAAAAAAACGGATAGAATTTATCCATCTTGGCGTGTTATGATAACTTTTCCAGAGAGGACCTCCCCGCGGGGAGGTGTGCGTTTAGTCTGACAAATTGAAAGGAGTTATCATGTCACACTTAACCTTAAGCGATCGAATAAAATTGGAACATGGTCTGAAAGAGGGACGCAGTTTTCAGGAAATCGCCGCCCTTCTGGGGAAAGCGAGATCAACCATTCTCCGAGAAGTAAAGAAACATCGAGTGGAGAGCCTGAAACCGGGGTATCATCGTATTCCGAATCGTTGTATTGATCGGCGACAGTGCCAGCTGCATCATGTCTGTCCGAAGGCAAGATGTTATCGTCAATGCAGCACGTGTTCCCTGTGCAATGAATTCTGCACAAAATTTCGGGAAGAGAGTTGTCCGAAATTACAGTTTCCGCCCTATGTATGCAATGGCTGCAAGGAAGAGAACCGGTGTACGCTCAAAAAGCAGTTCTATGTCCACGATGCGGCCGAGAAAGGCTATCGGGAAATGTTGGTGGGCTCTTGATCCGGAGCCAACATTACCGAAGCGGAAAGATTGTTTTTGAGCGAGCGGATTGACAAGGGAATCCAAAAAGGACAATCCGTCCATCACATTCTTGCGGCAGACGCAGATCAGATTATGGTGGGAGAAAAGACTGTATATCGTTACATCAATGCCGGTTTACTTCGAACCCAACGCTATGATATGCCTCGTTCCTGCATGATGAAACCCCGTTCGCGGAAAACCGTTGAGCATAAAATCGACAAAAAATGCCGTATAGGACGGACCTATGCCGATTTCGAGGCTTTTTGCCGGGCAAATCCGGATTCGGAGACCGTTGAAATGGACAGCGTTTTGGGACGTCCTGGCGGAAAAACCTTATTGACTTTGCAGTTCAACAACTGCAGTATGATGTGGCTGTTTCTGCGGGAAAGGAATACCTCTCAATCAGTAATTGATGAATTCAATCGGATGGAGCAGCTATTCGGATTCAAAATGTTCTGTGTCTTATTCCCCGTCATCCTCACCGACAACGGAGCGGAGTTCAGCAATCCGTCGGCTCTCGAATTCAGTCCGTTCAATGGCCGGCGGAGAACCCGGATATTTTACTGTGATCCATATTCTGCATATCAAAAGGGACATGTCGAAAACAATCACCTCAATTTGAGGCGAATCCTTGAAAAGCGGACATCCTTCGATGAGCTGCAGCAGTCCGATATGTCCCTGGTCATGTCCCACATGAACAGTTTTGCCAGAAAAAGTCTCAATAACGTGCCTTCTATCACCCTGTTCGAAACTATCTACGGAAAGGAGATACTAAAGAAAATCGGAGTCTCGTTAATCCCTCCGAAAGACATCATTCTGACATCTGATCTGATCTCGAAAAAGTAACTTCTCAAAAATAGAGAGTTACGCTCAAAAACCGGCGTGCGTTTACTTCGCCCGAAAAGCTGAACATACGTGACGCCACGGTGGCGTATTGTCTTTTTTGTCAAACTAAACGCACAATTCATCCGGGAAAACAGATGCATTTCGATAAAAAAATCTTTCGCAATCTGGTTTTGTCAGACTAAACGCACAAAAATCACGCTCAATGTGCATTTACTTTGACAAATGTGCATTTACCTTGACAATTCACCTTTTTTATAATACTCTGCCCCCGAATTGGCTGCTGCCGATGATACGGCGCATCGTTAAAAAACCGGACCGCGGTGACTCCGGCGGTCCGGGGAGAAGATGGAGAAAAAAACGGCGGACGGTCTGATACCATCCGCCGGGTGAGTTGATTCAGATTTCCAGATTGCCGAGCGGGAAATGCTGCTGGCTGCCGTAAACATCGGTGTCCGGCGGCGAGCCGGAACCGTGACGGCGCGGCAGCACGACTTTGATCGTCAGGATCGATTCGAAAGTCTTGATCGCGACCCGGTCGGGAGTTACGTTATAGAGCTTTCCGATCACTTCCGGCGTGAAACGGGGCGACTCCAGCACCTTGCGGTAATTCTCCGGAGTGGAGAACATCAGGTCCACCGTAACTTGGAAAGGTCCCGCATTCTTGCTGCGGCAGACAAAAGCGGTATCGTAGATTTTCATTCGATCACCATGATTCGGGGTTCAAACTGCAGCGGCAGATCGGTCAGATGGTAGAGCGCGAATTCATAGACCGCGCCGCCGGCGAAATCCGACGGGGAGAACGGGAAAGCCAGATTGCCCGCGGTGGCTTTGCGGTCCGGGAATCCCTGATGCAGAGCTTTCGAACGGGCCAGTCCCAGCAGCGCATCGGCCTGTTCCTGGGTCGGCGCGATCGCTTCGATCACCAGTCCGACTTCCCGCGGCAGCACTTCCGGCGGCGGCTCATTGCCGCCCGTCACGGCATCCAGCCCGTAGCGCAGGAACCGCAGGGAATATTCCCCTTCCTTAACGAAATTGGCGGATTCGGCGACCGCGGCGCGAACGCCTTTTTCGATTTCGTCCAGATGCCGGATCGCTGAGGGATCGCGCAGTCCGGCAATAGTGATCGCACGGTATCCGGCTTTTACCGTTCCTTCGAGCTTGGTGGTCTTTTTCGGAGCCGGAACCAGCCGGCTGCCACTGACTTTGACCTTGCGCGGCGCAATCTGTTCGAACGAACAGCCGCTGAGATCGATCTTGCCTTCGGGTTCGTAGAAACAGTTCGGATCGGGCTGCTCGTAAAGCGAATGGGCGGCGACCGAATCCGGCGTGCAGGTCCGGGCGGGATTCGGCGGCTCGACCGTGAAGTGGTCGCGGTACATTTCCACCACCAGCGAATCGTTGGCGCCGACCGGACGGGCGCAGAGGGCGCCGCATTCGGCGATTTTGGCGGCATGGAGCGCCAGACCCGGATCGAATCCCTTCCAGATGGGATAAGAGGCAAAGACCGCCGTATCGCAGCAGCGTCCGGAGACGATCACATCCGGATTCAGTTTCAGCGCTTCGATGATCGGATCGGTGCCGAACTGCGCCACCGGGCTGCAGAGCTTGTCTACGTTGACCGGATCGAATTCCGGCGAACCGCCGCAGGGGAAAAGATGTCCTGCCGCGGCCTGTTTCATGAATTCGGGCGAAAGGTCGGAATAGATGACCGCCGTTTTCAGGGAAAGATTTTGTTCGCGGACGATTTCCCGGATGATCTCCAGCACGTTTTCCACATGGGGTTTCGCACCGGACCCGCCCGCACTGCCGATGATCAGCGGGATGCCGCGGGTCTTGGCCTCTTTCAGGATCAGACTCAGGTCGCGTTTGATCTGCAGACGTTTGACAAAGCCTTTGCCGCTGCCCAGATAATACGGTCCGGGATCGGTGGACCCGGCATCGACACCGATGAAATCCAATTCCAGTTTCAGCGCGTTTTCCAGACTGACCGGAGAATAGCCGTAGCCGAGCAGTCCGCAGAGGGAAAGGTAGCGAATGGAGTCCTTCATCCGTTGACCTCCGTGTAATCATAACCGGCGGGGATGTTGAGCTTCCGTTCGATCTCCGGCATCCGGCTTTCCGCTTCGCGCGCCAGCTGTTCGAAATAATTGTTCCCCTGCGCGTCCATCGCCACGAAGAACGGACCGAAATGATCGACTTCGTAGATCCAGGTGCATTCGGTCTTGCCCAGTTCGTCCAGGAAATAGACGTTATGGACCTTTTTGACCTGTCCGCGGAGGGCGTTGCCGCTCAGCCCGATTTTGGAAAGATAGACGCCGCCGACTTCGCGCAGGGCTTCCGCCGTGCGCGGACCCATGGTGGTTTTTCCGATCAGGGTGCGGAGCTTGAATTTGCGCACCACATCCGCGCCGTAGCGTTCGAACCGGATCGAACTGGTCGGTTCGCAGCTGACCACGGACCATTCGCCGTTTTCCTGTTTCATGACCGGTCCGACATGGAAAAAGCAGTTGATCTTATCGTAATCGATCGGCGGAAAAAGATCGTCTTCGATGGCGCGGATGTGGAACCGGCTGCGTCCGGTGAAGAGCAGACCGCTGACCGTGATGATTTCTCCGAGCTGAAGCGAGCGGGCATCGGCCTCGCTCATGGGCAGTTTGATATCCTTCATTCGAGTTCTCCTGTGTATTGGACTGTTTCGTCTGCGGCGATGACGGCTTTCCAGCGGCGGCCGACCAGACATTGGGCATTGAACGCCACCGGCAGGGCGGCGGTATGGGTGACGGCGATATCGATATTGACCGCCAGCACGGCGTTGATCCCGCGGGAGCCCATCGGACCGATCCCGAGCGAGCGGGCGGCGTCATAAAGTTCGGTTTCCAGCGCGGCGACTTCCGGATCGGAATGGTGTTTGCCGATCGGACGGAGCAGTGCGGCTTTCTTGGCCATGCTCATGCAGACGTCCGCGGTGCCGCCGATCCCGACACCGATAATCGCCGGCGGACAGACCTTGCCCGCATAACAGGCGTCCTTGATGCATTCGATCACGAATTTCTTGATCCCCGCCATGCCGTCCGCGGGAAACATCATGCGGTAGAAGGTGCCGAAGATTTCCGAGCCGCCGCCTTTGGGCGCGGCAATGATCTCCAGCCCGCCGCCCGGCAGATCGAACGTGAGATCGATTTTCGGCATGCCCGGTCCGACGTTGTTGCCGGGATTTTTCCGCGTGATCGGATTGACCATGGTCGGACGGAGAAAACACTCCGCCGTTGCCCGTGCCACTGCCTTTTCGGCACATTCCTTCAGCACGTTGAAGCCGCCTTCGATCTGGGTCTCAGCGCCCGCATGAATGAAAAACATCGGGAATCCGGTATCGGCGCAGACCAGTCCGTTCCCTTTTTCCGAGGAGTCGGCATTCTGCAGACTGATCTCCAGATGTTTGCATGCCATCGGTTCGGTCTCTTCAGCCAGTGCCCTCTGCAATGCGCGCCGGATGTCCGGCGGCATTTTGGTCGCACCGAGACGGATCGCCTGATACATCGCTTCCGTTAACGTTTCACGCCTGATCATAGTGATATTCCTCCGTTGAATTCATTTGTTCCTTATATTTGAGATAAGTTTCCTTGTCCATAACCCGCGGCAGCGCGGCGATCTCCCGAGCTTTTTCAGCGTTGCCTGCAAGCAGCTCGACCGCATCCATGGCGAGCAGTTTGGCTCCGTCGATATACGCTTTTTCCGGATCGGTCACCACGAAATCCTTCGCATGAGGCGAACCGGTGAATCCGGCGCAGTAGGCATGCAGAGCGGGGATCAGCATGCTCAAATCTCCCATATCGGTGGATGAGCCGCGATG
>JAZUCR010000167.1:0-4253 GCA_045639225.1 Victivallales bacterium | reverse complement strand
CCAGCCGTGTTTCAGCGCTGTCATCGCGCAGTCGTGATGATAGCAGTCCGGGCTGGTGATGACCACGCCGTCGAGTTTTTCTTTCGCCGCCATATCCTCCATCGAAGTATAAATCGGCGGATCGATCTCCAGCACTTCCGCCGCGGCTTTCGCCCGGACCGGGTTCGGATCGCACAGCGCCGCGATTTCCACATCCTTACGCTCTTTCAGCAGCTCGCCGAAGCAGGAAGTTCCACGGGAACCGGTCCCGACGATCGCAATTCTCAATTTGTCACTCATCTTGATTCTCCTTTTCAGTTTCTGGTATGTTAACGTTAATATATATCCTCACAAAAAACTTTTCAAGAGAAGAATGCAGAAAAAAAGGATATATTTCAAGGAAAGGCGGCGAAACCGCAGGCAGTATGATATTGTGACCAGACAGAAAAAAACATCGGGATCGACATGGAGCCTCAAGAATCATCATACATAATGAGCAGGATATGACAAACAGCGTTTCTGACAAAAAAAGCATTTGAAAAAAACTTACGCAGTGTTATATTGTAAAAAAAACATAACCATATTCGATCTGGAAGAAATGATGTCCAAATTTTGTTCTCAGTGCGACCGCCGGCTGGCCGAAAATGACAAATTTTGTTCGGAATGCGGAACGCCCGTCAAAACAACTGTGTCTGAAAATGCGGAACCCGATCTGCTTGTTGACCAACCGCAGTTTGCCGACAAATGCGCTTGGAGCAAACTGGGTGGAGAGGATTGGTCGTGGGTTCTCAGAAACCAGCCTCAGTTTGCCGACAAATGTGATTGGAACAAGCTGAACAGTGAACATTGGAGTTTGCTGATCGGAGAACAGCCGCAATTTGCTGAAAAAGCTGCACAACATCTCCACTAGTGCGATCTGAACGGACAGAGTAAAGAAGTCCGGCAGAAGCTGCTGGATACTGTCTGCCGTCAGGCGACGCTCTTGCGGAATTTGGTCAGAGAAATCGTAAAAAACACCGCCCCGATGATGAACAGGATCAGGAACGGTTTCCAGACGACTTCGATCCCTGCCCCGCGGTAAAGGATCGACTGGCTGAAACTGACGAAATGCGTGGTCGGCGCGGCCAGCATGATGTTCTGAACCCATTGCGGCATGCTTTCACGGGGGGTGGCGCCGCCGGAAAGCATCTGCATCGGCAGATACACCAGGATCAGCAGCATACCCAGCTGCGGCATGTTCTGGGAAACACACGCCAGGAAGATCCCCAGCGAGGTCGCGGCGAACAGGTGCAGCGCCACGCCGAACAGAAACAGCGGGATCGACCCTTCGATCGGCACTTCCATGAAGATCCGGATCACGAAAACCAGCGACAGCGCGGTCGCAACCAGCACCACCAGCATCATGGACCAGATCTTGGAAACCATGATCTCGAAGGCGTTGACCGGCATGACGAGCAGATGTTCCAGCGTGCCGTTTTCCCGTTCGCGGATCAGTGCCGCCCCGGTCAGGATGATCGCCAGCATCGTGATATTGTTCACCAGCTGCATGACCGAGGTGAACCACGATTGCGTCAGATTCGGATTGAACCGGTTGCGGATCACATATTTGGCCTGCTGGGCGGACTGTTCCGATTTCATGAAAGCCTCGATCTCCCGCTGGAGGATCAGCTGGATATACCCGCTGCCGGTGAACGCCTGGGACATCCGGGTGGCATCCACATTCACCTGGATCTCGGGTTCCTTGCCGGACATGACATCCTTCTGGAAACTCGTGGGAAAGACGACCACGAAAGTGGCTTTTCCCTGATCCATCATGCCGTCGATCTCCGCCTGGGTGATGAATTTCGGCGGAATGAACATCGGCGGGATGAACGCGTCCGCCAGACGTTTGGTCAGTTGCGACTGGTCATCATCCACGATGGCGATCGTGGCTTTGTTGAGCGAATCGGGCTGCGCCTTGGAAGCGACTACGATCGCGTAGGAGAACGAATAGATAATGAGAACCAGCATCAGCCAGTCTTTCAGCAGTCCCCGGATCTCCTTGATGCCGAGATAATAAATGTTTTTCAGCGATTGCAGCATGATTCAGGACTCCTGTTTTTTCTGAGTGATGATCCCCAGTCCGAGGATGATCGGGATCATGATGAGCATTATCAGGATCGGGTAGACGAGATCCCGGAATTCCAGCGCCTTGTTGAAGATCCCGCGGCTGATCAGCAGCATATAGGTGGTCGGGAAGATCGAACCGACCACCCGCGCCGCTCCGCTTTGAGAATTCACCGGATTGATCAGACCGCACAGCTGCACTGCCGGCAGAATGGTCCCGATCATGGTCAGGAAGATCACGGCGATCTGACTGCGCGTGACCGAGGAGGCCAGCAGACCGATCCCGGTGGAGATGATGCAATAAGCGACGCAAGAGAACAACAGAGTCGGCAGACTGCCTTTGACCGGGACGTCGAACACGGTCACCGCCATCACGATCAGCAGGAAGCAGCTCAGGATGGAGAACAGCAGATAGGGAAACTGTTTCCCCAGCAGGAATTCGGTCCGGGTCAGGGGGGTCACATACAGATTGATGATCGACCCCATCTCTTTTTCACGCACGACGGCCAATGCGGCAAGGATCGCGGGGATCATCAGCATCAGGACCGGGATCATCGCGGGGACCATCGCCGGGAGACTGAGCACATCCGGATTGTAGCGGAAACGCGTCTCGATGGAGATCTGCGAGCCGTCAGAAGGAAGACTCCGGCTTTCCAGCCATTTCTGATGCAGAGCCTTCACATAGCCGTTGATCGTTTCCGCGCGTGTGGGCATGGCACCGTCGATCCAGAATGAAACTTCCGGGGATTCTCCTTTCTGGACCTGCTGGCCGAATTTCGGGGGGATCTCGACCACCAGACTCAGTTCTCCGCTGCGCATGCGCCGGTCCAGATCATTGTAATCCCGCACCGGCGGATGTTCGATGAAGTAGCGTGATCCGGAAATATTCAGGAGGTAATTCTGGCTGGTGATGGTATTGTCCCGGTCCAGGATCGCGAAGGAGAGGTTCTCGACGTCCATGTTGATTCCGTAACCCACGACCAGCATCAGGATGATGGCGCCGAAAAGCGCCAGCGTCGCCCGGATCGGGTCGCGCATCAGTTCCAGATATTCACGCCAGAAGCAGCTGAACCAGCGCTGAAAACTGAATATGCCGTCCAGTTTCCGCTGCCAGGCGGGCAGTGGTTTGACCGTTTCCTTTTCGGCCGGAGCTTCTTCGGGCATGCTGGACGCCTGCTCGGCAACGTTGGCCGGATCGGCGTCTTCGAGAATACCGATGAACGCTTCTTCCAGCGTGGCGGCATTGCGCTGTTTCACGATCGCCGCCGGCGTGTCGCAGACCAGCGATTTTCCTGCGTGCATCAGGGAGATCCGGTCGCAGCGGTCCGCTTCGTTCATGAAGTGGGTGGTGATGAAGATGGTTACTTTATCCCGCCGGGAGAGTTCGATGATCAGTTCCCAGAACAGATCGCGCGCCACGGGGTCGACTCCTGAAGTCGGTTCGTCGAGAATGAGGATCTGCGGACGGTGGATCACGGCGGCGGCCAGCGAAAGGCGCTGTTTCAGTCCGAGCGGAAGATCTTTCGGAAGCACCGTTTCGATCTCTTTGAGCTGGAACCGTGCGATCATTTCATCGACACGAGCCGGAACTTCAGTTTCCTGGATCTGATAGAGCCGGGCGTAAAGTTCCAGATTCTGACGGACAGTCAGTTCGCTGTAAAGCGAGAACAGCTGCGTCATATAGCCCAGATGCCGGCGGACTTCCATGGATTTGCCGTCGATCGATTTGCCGAACAGGCTGGCAGTGCCTTCCGTAGCGGGCAGCAGACCGGTGAGCATCCGCATGGTGGTGGTCTTGCCGCAGCCGTTCGATCCCAGAAAGCCGAAAATCTCGCCTTTCGGGATCTTGAAACTGACATGGTCCACCGCGGTAAAGGAGCCGAACTTCCGGGTCAGACCTTCCGCCTCGATGGCGTATTCGGCGGTTCCGGAACTTTCCAGCGGCGGCACCACAAGATCCTTGTGCCCTGCCCTCTGTTCTTCCGGCAGCAGCTGGATAAAGGCGGCGTCCAGATTGTCCCGTCCGGTTTTCCGGAGGAGTTCTTCCGGCGTGCCGGTGTCCAGTATTTTCCCGGCATTCATGGCAATCAGCCAGTCGAACCGCTGGGCCTCATCCATATAAGCAGTGGCAACGATCACGCTCATATTGGGCTGATCGCGCTTGATGC
>JAZUCR010000166.1:0-4306 GCA_045639225.1 Victivallales bacterium | reverse complement strand
ATCGCAATGGTCCGCGGTGACCGTCTGTGGGAAAAACCGCTGGGAAACCCGGGTGACCATTCCGCTGGTCTCACTCGGCAGACTGGATGGCGATCTCGGATTCAATCTGCTGCGGACCCGTCAGGCCGCGCGTGAGCTTATCACCTGGCAACCGCTGGGGAAACAGGTGCTTGCAACCGATCGGTTCGGCAGAATTGATTTGCCGGGTTCGCCCGCGAATCTGTTCCATGCGCCGTGGCCGTTCCGGATCGCCGCCGATTCCGCGGGGATCGCGTGGGAGACGGTTCAGGCCGGATCCGGCACGGTCTTTCTCCGGCAGCAGGGCGAAAAAGTCTGGCGTCAGCTGCATTCCGACCGCAAGGACACGATCCATTCCGTGCAGGCCGGAAATCTGCGGGAAAACACGGTTTACGAATACTGGGTGCCCGGAATGGCGGATTTCGGCACGTTCAGGACGCTTTCGGCCGTGCCTGCCGACTTCAGTTTTATTCTGGCTTCGGATGTGCATTGTCGGGCCCGTCAGCTGGCTGATCTGCTGAACTCGTTCAATGCCCGGAACGGGGAACTGCTGTTCCTTCTCGGCGACCAGATCGATGCTTCGCTGGCACGCGAAAACCATTACGACGGTTTTCTGGATGCCGTGCTGTCCGTCTGGAAATCTCCGTTCTATTGTCTTTATGGCAACCACGAGGGCAGGGGCGCTGCGGCCGCGAGTTTCTACGATCTGTTCTGCGGCGGCGGGGCCGGTTACTGGTCTTTTGTCCATAAAGGCGTCTGCTTCGTCCTGCTCGACACTGATCACGACGGCCGGATCGCGCCGAAGTATCTGAAAGAACAGACGGAATTTCTCCGCCGCACGGTGAAATCACCTGCGTTCCGGAATGCGCAATGGCGGATCCTGCTGCTGCACGTGCCGCTGACCTTCCGTTCGGACAAGCGCTGGGGGGAAGACAATTTTGCGCTCATGCAGTCCCTGACTCCGGAAGAACGGGATTCCTTCAATCTGGTGTTCAGCGGACATACTCATGTTTTCTGCCGGACTTTTCCGGGTGACCGGAAAGTTTATTCGACGTATCCGAAATATACCAAGCTCAAGACCCGTCCATTCGCCTTTCCCGAATTCACCGCGCCGCAGCTGGGACTGATGCGGGCGGACAAGACCGCCGATACGCTGACCATCGAGGTTTTTGCCCCGTCCGGCGAACGTCTTGACCGACAGATTGTCCGCAGAAAAAAATAACTCTTGCGGCCAGTTTCGTGCAGGGGTATATGATCCGGCAGCATCAAATATCCGAAGGTTGACAATGGCGGAATATCAGTATGTGACATTACGGCAACAGCCGCAATGGAAAAATCCGGCTGCGGGGTGGTTCCACAGCAAGTGGAAGGTTCCCGAGACTGCTTATCTGTCCTGCATGGATGCCTATTTGCGAGGTGAAACGGAATACGGCTGGTATCTCTGTCTGGACGGCGGCCGGATCATCGGCGGTCTGGGCGTGATCGAAAATGATTTTCACGACCGGAAGGATTTGTCGCCGAATATCTGCGCCGTGTTTACGGAAGAAGAATACCGCGGGCAGGGCGTCGCGGGGCGGCTGCTCAACCTGGCGGTCGATGATTTGAAATCGAAAGGTATTTCCCCAGTCTATCTGGTCACTGACCATCAGGGGTTTTATGAAAGATACGGCTGGGTGTTCCTGTGTCCGGTCCAATGTGACGGAGAGGACCGGAAGTCCAGAATGTATATTCACCGTTAAGTTTTTTTCCGAATACCGCAGTAAAATTCCATTATTTTCTATCGCCGGCAGAAGATCACCAGTACAGCCTCGAATCAAATAATCTTTCAGAATGAGACCGGTCATTCAACCGGAAAAATTTTTTTTTCGCGTAAAAAAACTCACGGTTGAATGCGTTCAAGGTATTGACGGGAAAAACGCGAACTGACAGACCGAACCGCAATAATTGGGGTTCGGTTTGTTTTTTCGGAGCCGGTTTTGCACAACTCAAAGGAGGTAAGAATGCTGAAGTTTCTGTTGTATTATTTCGGGATCCTGTTCGGATTGAAAGCACTGGGGATCGGTGAAGAAAAGGACGACAGGGATTCGGAAGAACCCGGAAATGACGACGAATGAGGAAGGCATGATGACGGCGGCAGAGTAAATTTAAGCTGTTCACGGTTTTTTGATTCCCCCGCGGCTGGGACGGGGACAGACTGTTCGAAAACCAAAAGAGGACTGCAAATATGATTCTTAACATCGTTTTCTGGGCACTTCTTGTTCTTACTGCCATCTGTGTTTTTATTGATCTGGTAACAGGAAATTTCGCAGGTGCCGTTTTTTCTGCATTGCTGTTTTATCCAGCTTGGTTGGGATACAGTTTTTGTTTTCAGCTGATCGAAAAATTCAGTAAATCAAATTGGATGTGGGGATTTTTTATCTTTTTAATCATTGCCGTACATTGGATTGTAATTGGTGGAGTATATACAATGGCATGTGTTCCGAAACCATTGCAAAAACCTTATATTATCTTTAATATCATTTTGCTTGCGATACTCAGCACAGCCTGGTAAAGCTAGAGATTACATTTCTAATCGGAAGATCAAATCAGAGGCTGGGTTATATTGATCCCGACCTGAAAACAACAAACCCGGCAAGAGAAAGGTTGAAACATGAAAAAAACGAATTCGGAGCCTCTTCAGGAGGCAAAAACGACGGCTGCAGCAGTCTGCGAAGAAAAACCGAACGCCGGCGGGCCGTCCAGGACAAATCCGTTGACGCGAACCATTGCGGTCGTCATATCTGCAATTTGCATCCTGTCACTGGAACTTCCCTGGCTGCTGAACCATCCGTCGGGCTTAAAGCTTTCATTGCTGCTGGCTACGGCAATATCGGGCGGTCTTCTTTTCGGCTTCGGCTTGACCATGCCCGATGAACACAAAAAAGATCAGGACAGCGGCGAAGACAACGATATTAACGGATGGCCGCTGGCCGGATTATATCTCATTCTCAGTATTTCCGTCGGTCTCATCTATTACTATTGTCCCGGCATGAGGATCAGCGGCTGGCTGTATGTTCTGATCAATCTGGGAGAAGCTTTGATTGCCGGTCTGTTCGGAGGCTTTTTCTATGAACTTTCAGCCATCGTCGGCAAAGCGGCGAGACCGCTGGTAATTCTTCCTGGCATTGCCGCAGCCGCCGGAGCGGTGTATCTGGGCTGGCCGCTTCTTCAAAACCATTCTTCGCCGGTGCTGGCACTGCTGATGCCGGGGATTGCTCTTGTCGGAGCTGCGGTTTCCGGATTGTTCGTATGCTTTTTCTTCGAACTCTCATCTGTTGCCGGCAAAGCGGCGAGATTGCTTGCAATTCTGCTGGCCATTGCCGTGGCCGCCGGAGCGGTGTATCTGGGCTGGCCGCTTCTTCAAAACCATTCTTCGCCGGTGCTGGCACTGCTGCTGCCGGGGATTGTTCTTGCCGAAGCTGCGGTTTCCGGATTGTTCGCATGGTTTTATATCTCTCTGGTTCTTATTGCAGGCGGGCATTCAATAAGAGAGAGGACAGCAGCCGCACTTGGAATTCTGCTGGCTGTTGGCGCGGCTGCCGGAGCGGTGTATCTGGGCTGGCCGTTTCTTCAAAATCTTTCGTCGCCTGTGTTGACACTGCTGCTGCCCGGGATCATTCTATGCGGCAGTGTTCTGGTCGGGATGATCGGAATTCTGGTGTTTCTTCCAGAGGTGTTCATCGGCATCACCCGTGGTTTAAAGCAAGGCATTCAGAAAGGCCGGAAAGTAAACTGAAGAGTGAAATCTGAGAAAGTATGGTATGGCGATATGGCTGGATCGTATTGGAGGGTGTGCGGAAACGGGGTGATACCGGCTCACCGAACGGTACCGTCCATTTTCCCCAGGTCCGGCCGGATCTCGCGGTAAAGCCGGATATATTCGTCAGTCATCTGTTCGGTGGACTGGAACGTATTTCCCGGCCGTTTCGGGAGCTGCAGCGCCTTTCGATAAACGTCCGTCAGATCCGGACCTGTAAAATCGGCCGTCAGCGTGTTCTCCGGCGAAAAGACACATAATTCGGGCAGGGAATCGGCCTGCGAACATAATGCGGGGATCCCCAGCGACAATGCTTCGGTCAAGGTCAGGCCGAAACCTTCATATCGCGACGGCATGACAAACAGATCCAGCATCGGCAGCCAGGCGGATGCGTCCGGCAGATAACCTGGCAGAACGATATGCAGAACGGGGTATTTCCGTTCGATTTCCGCCGCCAGTTTCGTGAGCTTTTCACGTTCGGGACCGTCGCCG
>JAZUCR010000165.1:0-1516 GCA_045639225.1 Victivallales bacterium | reverse complement strand
GCCCGTTCCGCTTCTGAAAAAGAAGATCCATTGTGCGTGTTTATACACCATGCATATTCCAGACGATGATATGTTCGCCGGGAACAACTACGGGCAGACGCTCGGTACGGAGGCCCGGACCTTCGACTGGATCGGAACCGGCGAGGTCCTGTATTTCAAAGGACTTACCGTATTTGATCCGCCGGATCGCTATGTCATCGGGGAAGAACTCACCACGACGTTTGCGGATATGAAACGCAAGCACTATGCCGATTACGAGCGTCAAGCCTTTGAACTGGGGAAAAAACTTGTTGAGAAGGCCTCGCAGTGAAGTCATGCAGGAAATTAAACGGGGGAGAATATTTCGCCGGTTGTTGAAACAACATCTTCCATCGGAATCTCCGTCCCGCTTTCCATGACCAGAACCCTTTCCGTGATGGAAATGTGCCGCACCACGCCGGTCTCGGTCACATACGCGCCGCCAGACTTCCGCTCGTCCGGGACAAAGTATTCGATGGTCACCTCCGGACGGTCTTTCAGCCGGGCGGCAAGATCGGTGAGACGGCGGTTCAATTCTGCGGCCTCCTGCGCGTCCAGTTCGCGCCTTTCGGCGGTCAGCCGGGCAGTTTCCCCTACCGCTGCCTCGTAGCCCGTCAGCGCTGCAAACGGCGCGAACTGTGCGGCCCGGTCGCGGAGCGGCATCTGCGGATGGTTTCGCGAGACGTGGTGCGGCAGGTGAATGATGTCATCGTAGGGCGTCTTCATTTACGGTGTCCTCCGATTTGTTCGTTCCGTTCCTTACCGGTCGCGCCTTCCACGAAGTTCGTGCCCTTCAGGATGGCGTTCTTCCCCATCCGGTTCTTGATGCCGATGATCGCCTGCTGCAGACGCTTCTCCCTGTCCAGCTCCGCCTGTTCAGCGGCTTTCTGTTTTTCCAGCGCCTCATAGTCCGTGAAAAGATCGGGCTGCTCCTCCCGGGCGACCGGGACGTCTTTCTCGTTGAGAACGTGCGCCGCGACAACGGTGATGCGCCGGACCAGCAGATTCGGATCGACGCAGCGGTCGAAGAGTTTCATCATGGCATCCGTGATGATCCTGCCGGACGAGGTGTGCCGGTCGAGATTGATCGAACCGTGTGCCTCTTGGGGAACCGGGCGTCCGTAATGGTCGATCCGCACCGGCCCGGCATATCTCATGCGGCGGTCCGGGTCGGTGAGATTGGAGGTGTCGTATCCCACGGTCAGGACCAGCTGATCGGTCACCAGCTGTTTTTCCACGAGATCGAGCGCCAGCTGGTCGGTCATCTCGCGGGCGACCAGTTTCCCTTTGTCGAATTCGTAGGGATCCAGCAGCACCTGCCCGGAACTCATGCTGTTGTTCTCCGGCTTGTATGCCTTGATCTCCGCGATGGTGACCGGCTCCCAGCCCCAGGCATGGTCGATCAGCAGTTCCGCATTGACGCCGAAGAGCTTCCGCAGAAGAGGCTCCCCGTATTCCCGATCCTCCGAGCAGAGCGCGATATCGCCCATAGTATACA
>JAZUCR010000164.1:0-6522 GCA_045639225.1 Victivallales bacterium | reverse complement strand
CAATATGGCGCGGACTATCTTCCTGCCGGTCGGCAGCAAGCAGCTGTCCGAACTGGTCAAGACCATTGCCGTGATGTCCGGCTGCGAGATCAAGGCCGGTCTCGCCGCCCAGAAAGCCGCGGCCGAGACCATCGGCAAGCTGCTCGACGGCATCGAACTCGAATGCCGCGGTCTGGAAAAAGCGCTCGCCGCCAAGGATGCCAGCGCGAAGATCGTGGAATCCATGGCGAACTTGCGGAAATTGGTCGACACGCTCGAAAAACGGGTGGACGACGACCTCTGGACGCTCCCGAAATACCGGGAAATGCTGTTCATCAACTGAAGAAAAACCGTGCTGCGGTCGATGGGAGCCGCAGTACGGTATGCAATTCAAATCCCAGCCGCGCGGAAGGTTCTCTCCCTTTCCGCACACCCCCACCTTGCGGAGGGAATTCCGGGAAACCGGGACTCCCTCCGTTTTTCAGCCGGATCACTTACCGCATGTTGTAGTAGAAGTTCCTCTTGTCGGCGGTATCGTTCGAAGCCGGCCACGGCCGCCAGAACATGTTCATGAACAGATAATAACCCGACGGAGAAACGCTGTTGAACGGGATAGAGCGGTAATGACGGGTTCCGACATGTCCATCGTAATAAACCACATTCGTTGCATAGCTGTGGCGGGTGACCACTCCAGCGCGTTTGTTGGGCACATCATTCGTCGCCGCATAATAAAACCGGAGATAATCACTGGTAGCATTCACTTCGGTAATGAACGCGGTCTCGCTGCTTTTCAGGACCTGGGGCAGACGGACCGAATTGTCGATTATGAAATTGCCGATATTGAGACTGAGCCAGGAGGTGGTAGTTCCCTGAGGAACTTCGAAAGAAGGACACGCCATGCGGCTCCGGAAGAATTTGCCGCCGGATACTCCGGCACCGCCGATGAATTCGGCACTCTCGCTGCCGAGATAGGTCGCCAGCATGCCGATGCGTCCGTATTTGACGGCTGCACCCTGATGCCAGCATCCGCCGGAAGTATAGTAAGTGGAACCGGGTCCGCCGTTCCAGTAGTTGAAATACCATTCCTTGTTGTCCGCCACATACTGGGACAGCGCCAGACCGATCTGTTTCATATTGCCGAGGCAGGCGGAAGCCCGGGCCCGTTCGCGTGCCTTGTTCAGGGCTGGCAGAAGCATGCCGGCCAGAATGGCAATGATCGCGATCACGACGAGGAGTTCTATCAAAGTAAAACTCCGGACTGATTTCTGCGCTGCAGACGGATGGCTCATCGAAGATTTTCCGCTGCCGTGGTTTCGACGGATGGTGCTGTTCATTTTTTCAAACTCCTCCTTTGGTTAATTCAAATTTGACATCGTTCAATGAAAAATATGGTTTTCTGTCATCGCTATAATTGCCTGACAGGATATTCCGGATACTGTCCCTGCGGACCAGACGGTACGGGGAGAAAAATTCCTTCTGCCGGTCGGACCCCGCGGCGATGGCGAGGAGCCGGTCGACGCTGCGGATGCCGATCTCGCGGTAACCGAAGTCGATCGTCGAAAGCGGCGGGGAAAGAAATGCACCGCCGGGATAGCCGCAGAATCCCATGACGGAAATGCGTTCGGGAACGGGAACCGATATTTTGCGCAGGAATTCCAGGGCCATCATGGCATAAAAATCGGAAAAGCAGAGGACGGCGGAGACCTCGGGATGGTTCGCCAGGATCTTTCCCATTTCGCATTCCAGTTCATTCTGGTCGTAGGGGACCTTGATTCTCAAATCCGGTGACGGATCGGCTCCATAGCTCTGCAGCAGGTCTTCATATTCGGCATCGGTTCGCCCGCGCCAATTGTCGAACTTCGATTTGGTGCCGATGCTGACGATGGTATGATGTCCGGCAGAGACGAGTTCCTTCAGTGCCTCGTCGAAAGCGCTTCTGACCTCGGTCCGGTTGTAATAAAACGGACCATAGTCGATGCGGTTCCAGGAATGCGGGAACAGCACGGGGATCCCGCTTTGTGCCAGTGCATCGAGTTCGGGCGATCCCGGCCAGGTGTCGAAATGAAAAATGCCGGTAAAGTTCTCCCGGCGGAGAAACGCGAGATTCTCCTCCGTCGGCTGGCTGCGCATGAACCGCACCGGGATCTGGGCGGTCATGACATTCAGCTGTTCGCAGCGGGAATGGATCCCCGGAATGATGTAATTCCAGGGTCTGGTGATGTCATTGCTGTCCGGCAGGATCAGCAGCAGTTTCCGCAGCGGTTCATGGGAAGCAACATAAGTCCCCTTGGCCCAGCAGCGGACGATCAGCTTTTCCTGTTCGGCCAAATCCAGGGCATGGCGCAAAGCGGTCCGGCTCACGCCGAGTTCCGCGGCCAGTTCGCGTTCCGGCGGCAGCGGTGAACCCTCCTGGTGACTCCGGCAGTAACGCCGGACCGCGGCCAGCAGACGCTTGTAAAGCGGTCCGCTCCCCGGGGGATCGATCTGCCAGGTTTTCACGTTCGAGACCATTCACTTCACCTCAACGATAGAAACATGGTCATACCACGCATCTCCGCCGGCATGCCAGATCCACAGTCCCAGAATGCATTTGTCTTTCGGAGTCAGGTCTTTCGGCGTTTCGAAATCGAACGTGCGTTTATGCCAGGAAGTCGTGCCCGTGATCCGGATATTGGGGAAGGCGAACTGTTTTTTTCCGAGACTCAGATAAGCCCCCGCTCCGGTCCGGCCCTTCAGATCCTTCGTCCGCAGGAAATAACTAAGACGGTATCTGGTTCCCGGTTTCATTCCTTTGATGACTTGTCCGGCGGAAACTCTTGCTCCCTCCGGATTCATCAGATGAAGCGAGGATGTGCCGGTCAGGAACACCTTGTTGTCGAGTTCTTCCGGTTTGACCTTGTATCCTTGGGAACTCCAGAACTTCCATTCTCCGGCATAGTAAGGCAGACGGATTTTTGTGATCTGGAAATCCCCGTCCTTGATCACATTTCCTTTTTCGGCCGGATCGGGCTCGGAGGACATGATCCCCCACCGTTCGCAGGCATGGAAGGAACGTCCGGGCACCGGGCTCCACTGGTAATAGACTTCCCGGACCTGTCCGGCCGCCGCACCATTCAAAGCTCGGTGACGGGCGAAATTCACCGGGAAACCGCCTTTCGCGAGTTTGCCGAGAGATTTTTTCGGGATGACCAGAGTCACTTTATACCCGGAATCGGATTTGACTGCACTGACCTGGCAGCCGGAATTCCACGAGTTGTCGCCTTTGCCATGACGTTTCCAGGCTGCATCGGAATAAACGCCGTCAGCATTGACGATGAAGTGGAAATAATTTTTCCGGTCGCCGGACGGATTCAGCAGCAGTTCCACGCAGGAATCTTCGAACAGAAGCTTTTTATTCCCCTGGTCCGTGGCGCACCGGATATCTTTCATCAGCGGTTCTTCACAGTCGTAGACGAACGAATAACTGTCCGGCGTTTCCGAGGCGGTTACGGTGGTGGTCACTTCGCAGACATCGCCTTTATACGGCCGGAGTCCGATCTTGCCGGGGATCTGGAACCGCCAGCCGGCCATCATTTCCCGGTCGCCGGAAAACTTTTCCGCAGCCTTGAGGATCGGTCCGAGCATGGCTTTGCGCATGAAACGGATCCGCTTCAGCGGTCCCGGTGTTTTGGCGGCCGCCTTTTCCGCCCGGTCGAAAAGCGTATTGAAATGACGGAGTTTTGCCGGGGAGAAGACCTTGTTCCACACTTCGAACTCATTCGGGAGCTTGTTCACCGGACCGAGGGGCGTCTGGATGACGTTGCCGATGATCTGTTTGCACCAGGCGTCTTCGAGTTCGTTGAAAAAGGTTTCCATTTCAGCCGCGCCGGATCCGTACATGAGCCGGTAATGTTCCTCGAGCAGCTGATCCAGGTCGGTCTTGAGATCCCAGGTAACCTTGGCAAAGGTATAGTAGTTGAGATAATTGAAGATCTCGTAATCGGTCTCGCTTTCCAGGAAGACACCGTAAATATCGGAGCCGACATGCTGGATATATTTGCCGATCTGCCGGTGCATCATGGCGGGAATGCCTTTCATTTCCGCTTTGCTCATGTGTTTGCCGGGATAGGTCCAGAGCGAGATCTTGCCGCCGACTTTGGCGCACCATTTTTTGATGAGTTCGGCATCGGAAGCCCAGAATTCCGGTTTGCCCATCCCGCCCACGGCCAGCTGGACCGTTACATTTTTCGGCAGGTCGCATTCCGGGATCTTTGCGGTCACGCCGTAGGCCATCTGGGTCACGATCCCGTCGATCTTTTCGGCCGTGAGCCGGTTGGCGACTTTCGCGGTGAACGCCCAGAGACAGTTGCTGATCTTCTGTCCTTCTTCCGGTTTGTCCTGATAAGTCCGGGCGCCCGCATCGGCGATCTTCAGACAGGCGGGACAGCAGCACCAGTAAAGCCAGTCCTGCGGCATGACGGAAACGAAGGGTCGCCGTCCGAAATTGATGCTCCAATGTTTCATTCCGCGTTCCGACGCCTTCTTTCCGGTCAGATAGGCTTTCACATCCTGATAGATCTCTTCCGTGATCGGACTGCTGTAGCAGATATGGCCGGTATGGACCAGACCGGGTTCGCAGTATCTTCTGCCGTCGGGCATGAGGGCAAAATACTCGGGATGACTCTTGGCGAAGCGCCCGATCAGGTTCAGATAGGCCTGTCCATGACCGAACGGAATGGCGCTGTCGGAATTGCGCTGACGCAGGAACGACAGATTTCCGCCTTTCAGCTCACCGTAATAACCTGTTTCTTTTTCATACCAGATCGACTTTCCGCTGTAATTCTCCCGGACGATCAGATCCGGACGGTCCATGATGTCGATGACTTCGGGCAGCATCAGGATTTTGCACGGAGGCACGACGGTGCCGTTTTCCCCGGGGAAATAAAACCGGACGCCGGCAAAGCGTTCCAGAAAATCATAAACGGCATTCAGGGTCCCGCGTTTGAACCACATTTTCCAGCGGTTCGCTTTCGGATCGACCCGGGGATCGTCCACCCCGAGCAGGAAAATCTGATTCCCCTTTCGTTTGATGAAAAAACCTTCCGAAGCCAGCTTGGCGGGATCCAATCCGGCTTTCCGGGCCAGCTCATTATCGCCGAGGATCAAAGAAACCGCCCCCTGGGTTGGCGCCTGTCGGATGGGGCAGTTTGCAATACCGCCTTTCTTCAGCAGAGTCTGCAGTTCCATGGCGGCAAAGTCCAGAACCGGGGTCTGGACGGGAACCACGATCTCCAGATTGGAAGCCGGAAGTTTCCTGCCGGATATCTCGATCCGTCTCGCCCCCCGGTCAATTTCGGAAGCCCAGACCATCCCGGTCAGCAGAACCATCAGCAGGAAAAAAAACAATCGCTTCATTGCGGCACCTCTGTCGTTAAAATTAATACCATTAATACCATTCGGCGGTTAATATATAGCAGAAAACAGGAGCTGTCAAGAAACACTTGCCATAAAACTAAAAAATTTTTGGTATTTGAAAAATAACCGGATAGTGATATAGTAAGATGTATTAACGTAAAATCAAAAAAATCATCCCGAACATGGATGACGGAACAGGAGAATGACTTATGCTCTGGTATGACTGGCTGATCATCACCATCCCGGTCTTGTTCGTGCTCTACATGGGCGTGTATTCGAGACGCTATCTGAAAGATGTAACCACATTTCTGTCGGCCGGACGGGTCTGCGGACGTTATGTGATCTCGGTCGGCGATATTGCCAATGCGATTTCGATCATCGGACTGCTGTCTTATGTGGAAGTGCATTACAAGACGGGATTCGCCTTGTCATTCTGGAGCGCGATCACCACGCCGCTGGGGGTGCTGCTGGGATTGTATGGCTACTGCATGTATCGTTTCCGGGAGACCAAGGCGCAGAGTATCGGCCAGTTTTTCGAAATGCGCTACAGCCGGAAATTCCGGGTATTTGCCGCAGGGTTGCGCAGTCTTTCGGAAATGCTGGCGAATATGATCATGCCCGCGCTGGCGGCCCGGTTTTTCATGTATTTTCTGGATCTTCCCAAAAAGTTCGAATTTCTGGGGATAACGTTCACCACCTTCAACACGATCATGATCGTGGTGCTGGTCGTGGCGATCTCGATCATCTGCATGGGCGGATCGATGGCGATCATCGTGACCGATACGATCCAGGGGTTCATCTGTTATCCGCTGATGGTGCTGTTCGTGGTTTTCCTGCTCTGCCGTTTCTCCTGGACCAAAGAGATCATGCCGACGTTGTCCGCGCGCGTGGCCGGCGAGAATTTTCTGAATCCTTATGATATTTACAATCTGCGGGATTTCAACTATTTCTTCCTGATCGTCGGGGTGGTCGGAACTCTGCTGCACCGGGCCAGCTGGACCGGGGCGGGCGGCAGTTCGAGTGCGGCCCGCAGTCCGCACGAACAGAAGATGGCTTCCCTGCTGGGCACCTGGCGGGGGGCGATCAGCAATGTGTTCTATGTGCTGCTGGCGGTCGCTTTGCTGGCCTTCCTGACCCACAACTCTTTTG
>JAZUCR010000163.1:0-5593 GCA_045639225.1 Victivallales bacterium | reverse complement strand
TGTTCAAAAAGGTCCAGAAGCATAAGAATCCCGATCTGCAATACGCATATGCTCTGCGTTATCTTTACGGGAAGAAGGACGAAGCCGATCCGGAAAAAGGGGTGGAACTGCTGAAACGGTCGGCGAAGAAATATCATGCGCTGGCGCTGTACCAGCTGGGGATCTGTTTCTGGCGGGGCTACGGCTGTCAACCGGACCACAAAAAGGCGGCCGAATATCTGGATCAGGCCGTGAAACAGGGATATCCGGAAGCCGCGGCTGCTCTGCTTCAGCTGGAAATGGAACAGCACGGCCGTCCCTGGTTCCTGGCGGAAATGTATCACGAGCATATAAAACAACTTCAGCTTCAGCTGTCCGGTCATGGACATGATAAGTATTATTTCCTGAAAGGGCCGGAATTCCTTTCCCCGAAAAGACTGTGGGACGAATTGCCGGTGTCCCGCTTCTACCGGCCTGAAAATCCGAAACAGAATTATCTGGATTACCGGCTTCAGGTCAATGATCCGTTCAGCTTTCTGGCAGAGGCGATCTTCCTGAATAAGGCCTGGAAAGATGTTTTTTTCAGCCGTGGAGAACCGTATCTGGTTCGGGCGCTGAAAGTGAAGCATTACGAGGCGTATCCGTTCTGGCTGCTGCGTCAGCTTTATGCGGGCCGGCTGCCGGAGAAAGAGAAGATCCCGCTGGAAATGTGTCTGCTCCATGCCGATAATCCGATCTTCAATCTGGTGTATGCGCTGCTGTGTCTGCCGGAACCGGAACGTCGGAAATATCTGGTAAAAATCTCTTCGGAGAACGAAACAGTACATGGGCTCAGACCGCTCGAACAATGGGATATGAAAAGGCCGGAATCCGGTTATCTGCGGGCCATGGCACAATGCATGCCGTTCGCTTATAGCCCGGATCTGTGCCTGATGCCCACCATGTGGAGAGAGGATAAGGAGCATAAATGGAGACAGAACATTTTTGAACTTATTCTCGCTTCCGCCAGGGCCGGGTATGCGCCGGCCCAATATCTGGCCGGAAAATCATTTTATTACTTCGATCTGCCCAAACCCTGGCTGACCGGAGAGGGTAAAAATCCGGCGTTCCGGTTGTCCACCGCGGAAAAATTCCTGACCGAGGCTGCAAATCAGGGACATATCCCGGCGGAACTGCTGCTGTGCAAGCTCAAAATGGATGCACAATTTCCCAGTTGGCCGGAAATCCTTCCCCGGCTGGAAAAACTCTGCGAACTGAAGATCCCCGAAGCATTTTATCTCAAGGCGCAGGTTCTGCTGAAAATGAACCGGAAACCGGAGGCTCTGACCGCAGCGGACACCGCAGTCAAAATGGGCGAACACCGCGGCCTGCTGTTCCTGATCCGGCACGACAACCGTGCCAATGCTCCGGCGGTCAAACGTGAACGCCAGGCGGAGTATATCGAGGCGGACCGCGCCAAACGCCGGATGGATCCGTATGACCCGTATTGGGCCGATCCGCTGGGGGAATATATGAAATGGATCACCGCAGCGACCATGAACATCTCGACCGTGAGACTGAAACATCCCCCGCCGGTTCCGGAACGGCAAATGATCGACAAAAACAAGTCCGCTGCCGGAACGAACGGCAGCAGGACTTCCGGAAAACCTTCCCGCTCTTCCTCGAAAAAGGAAAAGTCCAAAGGCAGATCCAAGATCAGGATCAGGGAAGAATAGCCGGGATCAGCGGAGCGCTGGAAAAACTGTATCCGATCGCGAAAAACCAGCTGCAGAGTTGGCGGGCGAAAGCGCCGTCACGCTCGTGCTGTATGACGATGCAGGCAATAAGCTGATCGGAAATCGCCGTCGGCGTCTGGCGGAAGGGAGCCAATTGCGGAAATTTAGCATGGTTCAGGGAAAAATCAAACTGATCTGGCGGAAAAGATTTGACAAACAAGGCGGAGTGTAATCGGTCGTCTTTGGGGGAGGCGCGGAGTTTCCGCAGACTTGTACGGATTGGTACGGATTGGTACGGAGGATGCGGACAAGCGCACGACACCAGCTCAGACACGAGATTTTGAGAAAGAGATGCTCCTGTCCTCTCGCGTCATAAGTCCGGTTCCCGCGCTCTACCCATTATACCCAGTATACCCATAGTTCGCGGATAGCCGCTGACCGATTACCAATGACTTATTTCCAGACGATTTTCCTCTGCAGCCTGTAAAAATGGGCCGCTTCGGCGCCGGTTTGAAATTCCGCTTTTTTCATCCGGCAATACAGTCCGGGCGCCATGGCTTCTTCCAGACCGGGATCGGGAATATGCCAATCGATCCGGTACCGGTCACGTTCCAGAATCGCCAGCAGACCGAATCGGTATCGGCATTTTTCCCGGCCGCAAAGTTTTTTCAGCCGGACCGGAGGAGCGTTTTTCAGCCGCAGGTCCAGGATCATCAGCCGCCGGGGCTGATGCCGGCCGTGGACGGCCAGATTCAGATCCCTGCCGGTCCGGACCGCATCCACCGCATAGAGGTCAATGACCTGGCGCTCGGCCAGTGCCAGATTCAGCCAGCCGGCGAGCCTCATCAGCAGAACCGTCCGCGGACATTTGAGGCGGAGCAGCTGCCGGTCGCAGCAATAGAAATCTTCCAGAGCGCCGACCATGCTCAGGGCTGCCGCCAGCGCATCGTCCGCGCAGGACGCCTCCATACTGTAATCCCGTTCCATGAATCATGCTTTTTCCAGCGCGGATACAAAAAAAGGCACATTCCGATATGTGCCTGACTCCGCGTCTACCACAACGCTACATCCCCACACAACACCGGAATGCGCCAACGGCGCATTTCGATGCGAAATAGGAATGCAACATCTTTTTCTTGTGGTAGTTTGGAGTCAGATGTTCACATGCAAAATGCTGTATTTTTTTTCAGTTGATCCGATACTATTCTGCCGGTATGACCTCTTGTTCAAGTTTCATTGAAGGCGGCATTATGCCGCCGATGGATAAAATACTTGCGGAAACCGAATTTGCAAGCCGGATTTTCCTGAAATCCGGATTTTTTTTCAAATGGTGTCGGTATTCCGACCGGCCTTTCGGAATGAGCCTGCCGCAGTCAGCGGAGGGCGGCGATGACCGCGTCCGTGACTTCCGTGGTGGTGGAAGTTCCGCCGATATCAGGAGTGCGGATCTTGCCCGCGGACAGCACGTCGGTGATCGCCTGCATCAGGAGATCCGCTTCGGCCGTCAGCTTCAGATGGTCCAGCATCATGGCCGCCGCCCAGAGGGTGCCGACCGGATTGGCGATGCCTTTGCCGGCGATGTCCGGAGCGGAGCCGTGGATCGGTTCGAACATGCTCGGATATTTGCCTTCCGGATTGAGGTTGGCGGAGGGCGAAATGCCGATGCTGCCGAGCATGGCTGAACCGAGGTCGGTCAGAATGTCGCCGAAGAGGTTGCTGGCCACGACCACCTGGAGCCGGTCGGGGTGCATGATGAAGTACCCGCTCAGCGCGTCGATATGCATCTGCGCCGCATCCATTTTCGGATACTTCGCGGCGATTTCATGGAATACTTTATCCCAGAAAACCATCGAATAATTGAGCGCGTTGGACTTGGTGGCGCTCATCACTTTGTTCTGACCGTGTTTCGCAGCATATTCGAACGCATAGCGGATGATCCGTTCGGTTCCCTTGCGGGTGAATACGGCATCCTGGATCACCGTTTCATCGGGGGTGTTTTCGTTCCGGATCTCGCCTTTGCCGCAATATTCGCCTTCGGAATTTTCCCGGATCACCACGAAATCGATCTTTTCATTTTTGATCGGGGACGAAAGACCGGGGAGCAGTTTGACCGGACGGAGATTGACATACTGGTCGAACCCGACGCGGATCGGGAGCAGCAGCTGACGCAGGGAGACATGGTCGGGCACGCCGGGGAAACCGACCGCACCGAGCAGAATGGCATCGCAGTCCGCCAGGATCTTCATGCCGTCGTCGGGCATCATGTGCCCGGTTTTGAGGTAATACCGGCAGCTCCATTCCAGGTTCTGGAAATCGAAGGCGATGCCGCCGTGTTTCTGTTCCAGGGCCTTCAAAACGCGGACCGCTTCGTTGATCACATCCACGCCGATCCCGTCGCCGGGGATCAGTTTAATGACAAATTTATTCATGACGTTTCCTTTCTGCAAATTTAATACGGTAATATACTCCGGAAACGGCGTTTTTACAAGCGGATCATTCGACCTGATATTTCCAGACGGCGAAATTGCAGGCGCGTTGCATGGCAAGTCTTTACAATTTTATACCTCAACGGACAAACAGAATTTTTTCCGTCTTCATCCCGGATGCGTAATCGACAACACTGATTTTCCATTGTCCGGGAACCGCATTGAGCGGAATTGTCAGCGACTGTGAATAAATGCCGTTTTCCAATGCCGCGGAGGTGGAATCACAGGTCAAACGGCCTTCGCTGTCGCGGACTTCAATTCCGATCGGATGCAGGCTTTCAAGCTTTTTTCCTGAAACGGCCGTCAATGCGATTTTGAACTGCAAGGTCTCGCCTTTCTTCGCGGAAGACACCAGTTCCAGTTCAAGCCTGCCGGGTTTCTCCGGAAGCAGCAGGAAGAGTTTTCCAATATTCTTTGAGTCATACGCGACATGAATGACCGTATTGCCGTTTTCAATGGTGAATGGGACTTCACAATGGTTCACAAGATCATATATGACGGCAGTATTTGCCCGTCGGACCGTGATCGTTCCGGTGTTGTCCACACTCTTTTCCATGGCTTTCTTATACGGACCGAAATAATCGCCGAACGTGCGCCTGTCGTTGACCGAAAACAGGTAATCCGCATTGCCGGACGAGCGGACCCAGGTAACGATATCCGGATCGGAGGTCCGGACGTATGGCTGATAATGAGGAACCAGCCGGTCGCGCAGCGCCACCCCGACCTTCTGCAGAGCGGCTTTGTCTTTCGGCACATCGCCGGTGCGCTTGTATTCCTCAACGGTAATATCCGGCGTGATTCCCGGAACCAGATACTGGTCACCGACGACGATCCCGCCCTGGCACTGAAAATCGGCAATGATGTTGAACACTTTCTCCGTCAGGACATCGCAGCACGGCAGGATCAGGACTTTGACGCCCTTGAGTTTGTCGCGGAGGACCGTTTCGTCATAAACGACTTTCGGGGCGAGATTGCCCCACAGCATGGCCAGATGCAGTTCGGACGGCCATCCTTTCCAGCCCCAGGTGCCCCGCTGGGCAAAAACGAAGGAAGCGAAACTTTCCAGGACAGCCACATCCCGGTTCCGCTCGGGAATGCGTTTCAAAACCGGGCCCAGCGGCTTGACCACCTTGTGCATAAGTTCTTTGAGGACGGCCGCCGTTTCATGATTGGTGCATTGATATCCGATATCTTTTCTTTTGCCGGAGCGGGGATTCCGCAGCAGGGAATCCAGGCCGTGGAACATGATCCCGCAGACCTGTCTTGAAATCTGCGTCCAGATCGCAATGCCCATCATATCCGGCGCAAGCGTCACATAAGGAGCTTTGGGGAACTCTTTCGCCCAGGCAGGTTCGCCGGCCGGTTTCATGCCGAATGGAGCAGCCGTACTGCGGTAAACGATGATCTGGGTCA
>JAZUCR010000162.1:0-15685 GCA_045639225.1 Victivallales bacterium | reverse complement strand
CCACGAATACGTCTTCATATCTTTTGGACGGTCCCCAGTAACGGAAGAAAATACTCTGGGTCGTATGATTGACAATGCCGTAGACCGTGTTCATCCTCCAGCGGAGCTGCAGCAGTTTCCGCTCTCTTTCGGTGGTGACCCGGACCGAATCCCGGTGAGAGACGGTGGCATAGCGGAAAGCCTGTGCTTTCGGCTCGAAGGTTTTTTCCATGGTTTCGACCGTGAGCGTTTTCCGCGGCGTCCGGGTGATTCCGTCGTCCCCGAAGGAATAGAAACGCATGCCGCAGCAGTTTTCGAGAAAATCGTAAGCCGCCAGCAGCGTGGAGTGATAATTCAACGCATGGCGCGGCGTATCCCGGCCGTTATAGCCGGTCCCCGGGAAGGTCCGGGGATTCCGATAATCCACTATGCCAAAATCCTGGGTATCGTTTCCTGCCAGGGAAATGCCGTCCGGACGGACACTGACTTTATATTGTTCCCCGGAAAATTTCTCTCCGGGAGCCGGTCCCAGCCGGATCGGCAGCATGCCTTCATGCGGGGTTTTGACAATGGCAAGCCGGGTGCCCGAGATCAGATAAATCGAATGCTGCAGTTCGAATGCCGCCATCTGCACGGAACGGGTCGGTTTTTGCGGAACAATGATTTCCGATACCGGTTTCCCGTCCCGGATCAGCGCAACTTCAGCTGCGGCTGCGCTCAGAACGGCGAATGCCGCCAGGATTCCATAAATGCTTTTCTTCATTGCCGGTTCCTTTAGTCAATGGTTTATTGTCCGATACCGGGACGGAACGGATCACGGATAAACGGCCAGTTCAGCACCGACAATATACTTGCCGCCGCCGTTGGGAATGGAAAACTCCGCATTGTGTTTTACTTCGACATGCACATCATTCCAGCCGTGATGCAGCAGGGAAACCGGGACTTCGAAGAAGAAGAGACAATCCGGAGCCGGCAAAGCCTTGTTGGAAAACGGACGGAACAATTCGCCGGATCCGGGCACCTGCACCGGTTCGGAACCATTGATCCGGACCCGGATGGAATGATAGATCACCCCGGGCCGGCTGAATTCCAGCCGGAACATCGCGGAACGTCCGGCACTGACACTCTCCGGCAGATACAATTGAAAATCCACCGGTTTGTAATTGGATGGCTGCAGATTTTCGCCGGGAGTCATTACGGCATGAAGCGGCATTTTCTTCAGATGCCCGGCGTTTTTCAAATCGGCAAAAATGCTGAAATCCGGTTCGCGGTCCATATAACGTCTCTGTCTGGCCTCGCTGAAATGATGGTCCCGGACATAAGCGAAATTGAAGAAGGAAAGACCGTCGGCTCCGCGTTCCAGCAGGGAAGCGCCGAGGGTTTCATAAATCTCTCTGGTGGTGAAACGCGCCACTTCCGTCCCGACGCCGGAAAAGGTGATGAAATGGAGTTCCCCGAAGACTTCCGCTTTGCCCGGCAGATCCCGATACTCTTCGATATTCTGTTCCGGGGATATTTTGTAGTAGGTCGAAACTGTGATCAGGTCGATCAGCCCCTGTGCTTTCCAGTCTGCGACATCCAACCCGGCGCCGACCGCTTTTTTCGGACTGGCCGGAACACGCACGGCGAGCTTGATGCCTTTGGCATCGGTCATCTTCCGGATCCGGCGGACAAATTCGGTCATGACCGGGATCCCTTTTTCCGTCTCTGCCGGCTCGAAATACAGCGGATACCGCATAAAGTCCAGCTCCAGTCCATCTATATCGTAACGGCTGACCAGTTCCTGCAGGATGTCAAAATACCATTGCCGGACTTCGGAGATCATATAATTCATATTGCCGGCACTCAACCGCATCTCCGGATGATCGATCCAGAGATCGTCCATGACCGGCGGGACCCGCGTTTCGTTGTAATGGGTCTGATGAAGATCATTCATCCGCCAGGAAATAAACGGGGAAATGCCGTGTTTCCGGGCTTCAGCCAAGGTGATTTCCACCGGATCTTCGTAATCGGGACTGAGCATGTATTCCCGGACCCGGTGAAAGACTTTGTCGAAATACTTCCAGTCGGAAACGGCATTGGGATCCCGATGGGTGCGGCCCCAGGTCTGCCAGACCCGGTTGACCTCGGAATAATACAGCGGAAGCCGCCAGGCGGTGGGACAGCACATCAGGATATCCACACCGGTCCCCGCCAATTCGCGGACATATCCTCTGAATTGTTCTTTACCGACCTCGGTTTCATAACTCTGATAGGGAGTTTGCGAGGTAAAGCAGATCAGCATTTCATGATTATAAGCGATTTTCATTGATTTCCTCCATGAAGTTGTTTATTTCCAATCCAGCAGACGCAGATGGGACGCATCTTTATCCGAAGTGACCCCAGGTGAAAATTCCAGCCAGTAAGGCGCATTTTTCAAGGCCGGATAATTATTGTCAAAGACAACAAAACCGAATCTCCTGGGCAAGATCCCGCCGAATGCCTCGAAGGGGACGGCGATCTCATAAAGAGTCTTTCCGTTTTTACGGGTGACCCTGGCAGGATATTTTACTGCTCCGGAATCGGCGCCCAGCATTTTACAGTATTCCACCCCTTTTCCGGTCAGAGCCACGCAATAGTTGTGTTCCAGTTTGCGGTCCCACATCGTCATGGGACGGAAATCCCGCGGGATAAAATCGCCGGCAGCAAAAACAAATTGAACGCAGTCATCCTGCCACAGCTGGAACCCGCTGTACCGCTGCTGATGCACCGGATCATCCACTTCCACCGCCAGATAGAAGTTTTCCTTATCGTAAGCGGTCCAGTATTTTGCAGATACACTGTGACCATTGGGATTTTCCGGAGTCTTGAAATAGCAGCGTTCTTCCTGAAGAGCATCGCTGGGGCGGATCGCTTCCGGATATTTCAACAATCCGGACTTCAAGCCTTTCAGCCAATCTCCGGTCCCGTCGAAAACCACTTTTTTGGAAATCTTCTGAACCGCGTGGACCGAACTCTGCACCAGTTCCACCGGGTATTCCGCACCGCGGGCAGAAACCAGTTTGCCCGCCGACTTGACCGGCAGAATGAATGAGGCGACCTTTCGGGGCTGGATGCTGATCTTTTTGTCTTTCATGCCGGGGAACACCAGATCCGCCTGGAGAACCTCGTCGGTCTGGTTCCGGACATAGACCTTGATGGTGGAAACTGAATCGAAGTAGGCTCTGCAGATACATTCCGGCGTATTTTCCTTTACGGCCGCGCGGATCAGCTGCGCAGCCTTCAGACTCTCGACAGGCAAGGTGAGATAACAAGGCTGCTGACTCAGCGGAAGTGTAACAGTCCCAGCCCGCAGAGGCGTTTCCCGTCCATACATGTTGACCAGCATTGCATCGGTCGGCAGCTTGATCTTGAACTTCTGATTCCCCAGGATGTTCCACAAAGCAATCACGGTCTTTCCGGACGGCTTGGTAAAAATATAAGCGTAAAAGTTTTCATCCACCACTTTTTGCCCGCTGAATTTTGCAAAGGCCAGTTCCGATGCCACCGTAGCATACATGGCGCCTCCGGGAAGCGGCACCAGCTGGGTCCTGCCTCCTTTTCCGTTGATCCAGCAGGATCGCCATACCGTTGACATATACCGGTCCTGATTCTTCAATTTTCTTATCTGGATTGTGGAATCGGCGGTATAAGGCTTGTGGATTTCCATCATAACGGCAGCTGAAGCCTTGTTCAGGATCAGACTTCTGGCGGTAAGGGCCGCCAGCAGGATCGCATATTTACCGTCATAAGGTTCACCGTAATTCATGGCATAGCCCAATTCTTCATTGCGGATCGCCTTGCCTTTGGGCAGTCCCAGACGCACCGACAGATCCGAAGCCATTTTAATGAAATCCAGCATTTGTTCTTCCGGTATACGGCAGCCTTTGCCGGGAGAAAGGTACCAGTTGCCTGTATAGGCATCGATGACCAGACCGTCGATCTCATGAACCAGATCTTCCGCAACGATCCGTTCGGTTGTGTTCTGAAATTCCATGCGGTTGTTCCCGCCGAACCAGATGACCGCTTTCGGGTCGATGCGCCGGATGATCCGTGAAGCAATACGCGTGGAAATCATATGGTTGAACATGGCTTCGGTAAAGGTTCCGCAGTTGCGCTCTTTGTGTCCTGCCTGGGAGGGAATCTCGGTCTGGATCACATAATTGGAGATTTTCCCCTTGTTTTCTTTGACATACATTTCGATGACTTTCGCGTGATGGTCCCAGTAAGCATCCGTGGAAACCGGGAATCCTGCCTTGATCTTCTCCGGGGAAGGATTATGCTTTTGAAAAACAGACCCCGAAAATACCGCAGAAATTGCAAAGTCACCCGATTCGATGATCTTGCGGTGTCCCCAATTGTGCATATTTATATCCAGCATTTTTTCGGGCGTGTTCGGTCTGCCGGGAATAGAGGTCCTGACTTTCAGGTTGATCATGCCTACCCCGATCCTCTTGAAGCCTTCCAATGCCTCAGCATAGGCAGCAAACCCCATGGCAAAGAAGGGGTCCCGTTTGGCAATGGGACGGTTTACGGCAAAGGCACTTTGGAGACGGTAGATCTTTTTGTTTTTTCGATACAATTCAAATTCCGCCACGTAATAACCGGGGGCCTGCCCGGGGACCGTGAATTGCTTCGATACCGCTTTCATGCCCTGATCGAAAACGACTTTTCCGTTTTCGTCTTTGATTCGGCACGTGCAGTTCAAATCATTTATCCAGGGATTCAAAAGCAGGGTAAAGGTTACGGTCTGTCCCGGATCGAAAAAACCGAAGACTCCGCCTGGAAGCAGGGCAATTTCCCTGATATCGTTCGTGTAAGGCTGCTGAAAATATTGCGGAGTGGATTTGACAAACTTCACCTCATCCAGCCAGACCGTACCCTCTCCCCGCATCACCAGGGCAAGCGTAACATCACCGGCCCCGAATTGACAGGCGGAAAATTCTGCCTGCTTCTTTTTCCAGTCAAAGGTTCCGCTTTCGAAATCCCCCAGCAGTTTCGCCTGCTTGTTACCCCGGAGGATCAAATAGGCAGCGGTCTTTTTCCCGGATTTCAAAAGAGCGGATTGAATATCTTTGCCGCGGATATTGAATGTGACTTTATAGTCCTGATCCATCTCCAGTTTGACTCTCCGGGTTGCCTGCGAATTGCTGCCCAGACGAAGGGAATATTTCCCGGAAGTATTGATTGCCGCGTCTGAAGCCACATTTTTCCCCTGCTTTTCCCAGGATGTCAGATCCTTGTCGATCACGATCTCCTGAGAAAAAACCGCTATGCCGGCCAGACATAACGCCAAAAAAACGATTTTTTTCATGATGGATCTTCCTTTTCCGATCAGCATTTCATACTTAAGAGCAATTGTCATCAGGACATTCCTTTGAGCCGTTTATTTCCATTCCAGCAGCCGCAGGTGGGAAGGATCTTTGTGCGAGGTTACTCCGGGTGAAAATTCCAGCCAGTAAGGAGCGATTTTCAATTCCGGATAATTATTGTCGAAAACGACGAACCCGAACCGCTTCGGAAATCCCCCGAAAACTTTGAACGGAACGGCAAGCTCATAAAGCGTTCTGCCGTTTTTGCGGGTAATTGCCGCCGGATAGGATTTCTGACCGGCATCCGGACCATTCATTTTGCGATATTCCGGACCTTTGGCAGTCAGTGCCGCACAGAAGTTGAATACGGTGCCGGAATCACGGTCGGGAACCGAGCGGAACTCCTTCGGGAGGAAGTTTTCCGTCGTAAAGGCAAACTGGATACTGTCGTCCATCCAGATCCGGGACCCGGTATACCGCTGCTGATGCACCGGATCATCCACTTCGACTGCGAGATAGAAATTCTCATCATCGTATGCGGTCCAGTATTTGGCAGAGACATTGTGTCCGTTGGGATTTCCCGGCGTCTTGAAATAACAGCGTTCCTCCTGAAGGGCATCGCTGGGACGGATCGCATCGGGATATTCCAGCGATCCGGACTGCAACCCTTTCAGCCAGTCACCCGTTCCATCGAAAACCGGCTTATGCCGAATTTTTTTCACGGGATAAACCGAAAGTTTTTCCAGCGGGACCGGATATTCCCTTCCGGTATCGGAGATCAGTTTCCCAGCCGATTTTACCGGCAGCAGAAAAGATGAAACTTTCCCCGGCAGAATGGAGACAGCCTGATCTTTCATGCCCGGAAACACCAGTTTTCCCCCCAGCGTCCTGTCGGTCTGGTTCCGGATAAAAACTCTGATCCGGGAAACCGAGTCATAATATGCCCGGCACAGACATTCTGGGGAATTGTTTTTTACGGTTTCGCGCATCAGCACCGCGGTTTTTTCCGCTTTGGCCGGCAGCGTCAGATAACAGGGTTCCGGACCGACTTGCACCACATTCTTTCCTTTGGTCAGCTGGAATTCCCTGCCGTACATATTTACCAGCCTCGCCTGAGAGGGGAGATCGATCTGAAAATTCTGCTTCCGGTCGGTGTTCCAAATCACCGTCAGGGATTTTCCGTCCGGTTTCGTAAAAACGTAAGCATAAAGACTGCCGCTGACGATTTTGTCCCGGCATTGTGCAAAAGCCAGTTCCGATGCCGCCGCTGCATACATGGCCCCGCCGGGGAGAGGAACTACTCGGGTCCTGCCGATCCCCTGATACCAGCAGGGACGCCATATCGTTCCCATGTAACGGTCTTCATCCTGCGGCGCTTTCGGCAGAAACCGCATGGGCGTGTGGATTTCCATCAATTGCACGGAAGATGCTTTGGACAAGATCAGATTCCGGGCTGAAAGTGCTGCCTGGAGCACCGCATATTTGCCGTCGAAAGGTTCCCCGTAACGCATGGCATAGCCCAATTCCTCGTTTCGGATCGACCGGCCTTGCGGCAGTTTCAGCTGCTCCGACAAATCGGAAGCCAGCCGGTAGAATTCCAGCAGTTTTTCTTCCGGGATCCGGTACCCGACACCGGGAGCCAGATACCAGTTCCCCGTGTATCCGTCTATGATCAGACCGTCGATGTCATTGACCAGGTCTTCCGCAACGATCCGCTCGGTAGTGTTCTGATATTCCATCCGGTTGTTGCCGCCGAACCAGATTCCTGCCTTGGGATCCAGACGGCGGACGATTCGGGAAACGATCCGCGTCGAGATCATCAGGTTGAACATCGCTTCCGTAAACGTGCCGCAATTCCGCTCCTTATGCCCGGCCTGCGACGGGATCTCGCTTTGGATCACATAGTTTCGGATTTTTCCCCGATTCCTCTTCACATACGCTTCCGCCACTGCGGCAAAATTGTTCCAGTAAGCATCGGTCGAAACAGGAAAACCGGCTTTTATCTTCTCCTTGTCGGGATTGTTTTTCTGCACCACGGTTCCTGAAAAAACTGCCGATAAAACGAAATCTCCCGATTCGATGAATTTCCGATGTCCCCGGCGCATATTGAGATCCACCAGTTCTTCCGCTGTATAAGATTTGCCGATCACTTCGGATATGATTTTCATGTTGATGGAGCCGATCCCGATCCGTTTCAGTCCATCGGAAAATTCCTGATAGGCACCGAATCCTCCGGCAAAAAACGGATCCCGTTTGACAATCGGACGATTGACTGCAAACGCACTCTGGATCCGGTAGATTTTTTTCCCTTTCAGGTAAAATTCGAATTCCGCCACATAATAGCCCGGGACCTGTCCGGGGATCGTGAAGGTCTTCCCTGCTTTTTTCAGCGGCTGACTCAGGACCTGATTCCCGCTTTCATCTTTGATCAGACATTCGAATTGCAGACCTTCCGGCCAGGGATTCAGCAGGAAAGTAAATTTCACCGGTTCGCCCGGATCGAAAAATCCGAACGTGCCGCCCGGTATCACAGCAGCTTCTTTCAGATCCCGGGTAAATGCCTGCCGGAAATATTGCGCGGATCTTGCCTTGTTCGGATTCAATTTGACAATTTTTATATCATCGAACCAGACTTCCCCCTTGCCGCGCATCACCAGAGCCATGGTGACGTCCGTCGTACCCAGAACATCACAGGCGAACAGGGTTTTCTTCCTTTTCCAGTCAAAAGTCCCGGTTTCAAAATTTCCCTGCAGTTTGCCTCGCTTGTTGCCTCGCAGGATCATGAAAGCGGCGGTCTTTTTCCCGTCTGCGGCCGATCCTGGCCCGATACCTTTCCCGCGGATATCGAATGATATCTCGTATTCGCTGTTCGGATCCAGTTTCAGCTTCCGGGTCACAGTTGAATCGCTGCCCAGCCGCAAGGAACAATTCCGTGATGTTTTGATCACCTCGTCCGCGGCAATGTTTTTCCCTTTCTTTTCCCAGCCTGTCAGGTCTTTATCAAAGGAAAACTCCTGCGGGAAAACCGTCAGGCAGATTCCGCATAAGGCCGGTAATAATATTTTTTTCATCGCAGCCGATTCCCCAGTGAACGCATCAATTTCCGTCAAAAGACCAACTTCCCAGCGGGACCGGAGCAAATTTCGGAAGAGTATAAGAGACGGCTCCGCGATATCGATACTCAGGAGCCTGTATCATTTTAAAATAATCGAGCGGCGATATGGTTGACACATGACCATCGGCAAACATCAGATTGAACTTGCCTGTGTGGATCGCATACGGTCCGCGAGCCGAGATGGAAATCAGATAATACTGAGTATATCCGTCAGCCGCTATATTCGTCGATGCTTCATTGAAGCTGTCGCCTCCGAAAAAGATCGAACCGGGCTGTTTCATCAGCTTGAAATCCCAGCCGAATAACCCTCTATTGACATCCCAGCGGAACTTCGGCATAAAATACGTTCCGGTGGGCTGATTCCCTAAAAAACCGTAGCTGCACTTGCATGATGTAATTCCAACTTCCTTGGGGCGGCCGGTTTCCGCAGCGGGGCAGAACCTGATTTTTGCGCTGTTATCCACCAGATATTTCCCGGCAATCAACCAATACATCCAGCCCTTGTTATACTCGTTTCCTGCTCCCGAATCATTGTTGACATAGGGCAGTCTCATATTGAAATCGTTCAGATAAAGATGGACACTGAGATTGACCTGTTTCTGATTGTTCACACAGCTGACCGACTGGGCGGTGTTTTTTGCTTTGTTCAAAGCCGGCAGCAGCATTCCCGCCAGAATGGCAATGATCGCAATTACAACGAGGAGCTCTATGAGCGTAAAACTGTGCTTGCGCTTCCATGATGAATGTCGGACGTTGTGAGATGAAATCTTGTTCATGTTCTGTTCCCTTCCTGCAGTTTTTCTGCGTATTGTTTTTTTGAAACTGATTATTAAAAACGGTTTTCCTGATCCGCTTGTTTTTTTCAGAAATGCACCTTTTTCAGCGCGCGATTTCTCTGGATTTTCCAACTCGCTTGAAATATTCCTTTGCCGGCCACTGAGGACCGAGATCACTCACCGTTTTCTGCACCACGACGGACATTCTGCCGCCCAATTCCAACCCGGTCAGCAGACGGTCTTTCAGCGGCGTCCGATCATTGACAGAACCATCGCTCTGCACCCCGAGGAATCCGCCGATGATGCCGGCGGAACAGCTGTCGCCGGCCCCGTAACGATCCAGTATCACGTAATCCAGCGGCTTGGCCGACACGAAATCTTTGCCGCCGATCAACGCGGCCGAACTCCATTCGCCGCGCTCGTTCGTGATGCGTTTCCGGATCGTCATCGCCAGAATCGGAACTTTTCCGCTGAATTTGCGGTTCAGTTCCTGCAGGATTTCCCGGCTGCATTCGATCAGTTCGGACATCGGACGGTCATCATCGAATCCGCGATCCACACCGAAGACGACTTTTGCATCGGTCTCCGTGGTGATCAGACCGTGGAACAGCTCCCGATCGATCATTTTCTCCAGGGCTGCCCGGGCTTCGGCCGGAGTCCACAGCTTGTTGCGGTAATTGACGTCGACAAAGGCCGGGACCTGATATTTTTTTGCCGTTTCCAGCGCCAGGAAAGAATTCTTCAGACAGTTTTCACTCAGCGCCATGGTAATGCCGGAAATGAAAAACGCATCCGCATCTTTCAGCACCGAAAAATCAAATTCACCGGGCTTGGCGTTGGCCATGGCGGAACCCGCACGGTCATAGCCGCCTTCCGCGGTGATCGGTCCCAGCCCCTGTTCCACAAAGCAGAGACCATTGCGGTCGGCATTCGTCCAGATGACATGTTCCAGACCGATCCGGTAACGCTGCAGATCCATCCGGAGCAGCCGCCCCATCAGATCCTCTTTCATTTTGGTTATAAGCTGCGTTTGAAAGCCGTCTGCCAGACCGCCCGCTTTGGCCAGCACATTGGCTTCACTCCCGCCGGCCAGAATGACCATGTCATTCCGGTCTCCCCAGGCAGCATAACCCACTGGGCGGACGGCCCCCAGAATTTCTCCGAACCCTACGATCAGTTTTTTCATTTTTGCTCCTGCTGAAATTGATTCGCGGCCAGTTCCCACGCCCGGCAGACCGCATCATAATAAATATCCAGACATTCCTCCGGCGATTTGCCCGGAAGGACTCTCATTTCAATACTTGCCGATCCCCGGTTTTCCCGGGTGAAGTATCCGGTTTTCAAGCCCAGATAAAAGATTTCCGTCAAGCCTTCCATTCCGTAGATCCCGCCGGCTGCTCCGAATCCCGGATGCCGGTCGCCGAATTCCGGCAGCGTCTTATCCAGAATGCAGTTTCCCAGATGGATATGCTCGAGATATCCGCCCGTGCCGGTGACCGCCTGTTTCAGGTCTTCATGCATCAGCGGCACATGACACATGTCGATCATGCTTCCCATGTTCGGACATCCGGCCTGCCGGACCTGCCGGCAGACTTCGGCAGCTTCCGCGGAGGAACCGATCAGCTTGCATTTGCTCATGTCCCAGTCGGTCGGTTCGATGATGACCGTCGCCGGAGCGGCTTCCCTGCAGAAGGTCAGATAAAAGTCTCTCAGATGCTGTTTGCATGTTTCCCGGTTGGCCGGATCATTCGGTCCGGAATTGGTAATGATCTTTGCCGCTCCGCACTTTTTCGCCCGGTCCAGTTCGTCCAGATACTGCTTCAGCGATCTTGCCCGGATACTCTCATCGACGGAGGCCGTTCCCAGTTTCGGCAGACCTTTGCGGTCGCCTATGTTGTAGTAAATGGTTTTTCCCGAATTCCGGATCGCTTCGGCCGCTTCCGTTACGATTTCTGCCGGCGTCCACAGATCAACGATTTCCAGCCGCGGATCGGCCAGCAGTTTCTTCATCGTTGCCAGATGCTCCGCCGGGGAATTTATGCTGTTCGCGTAAAGCAGATGATGATTGATGCCGAGTTTTACATATTCCCGCAAGTTCATGATTTCGACGCCTCCGATTTGAGCTGACAGTAATGCGACCACGCCGCGGTTGCCGAAACGTCGGTCAGCCGCACGGTACGGTCCGATATGAAATACCGGCCGGATTTCGCCCGGAGTTTTTCCCTGAATTCGGATTCCGACAAATCGATTTCCAGCGTGACCGGACCGGTAATTTTGAACGGTTTCGGCCACTTCGCCCGATTATCCGCCAGACCTGCAGCCGCATTCCGGATCAGTTCATACGTTTCCCGGGGCGGCAGACATTCCGCGGCAAATTCCCCCATCGCCTGCTTTACCGTTGCCGTCTTGATACCCGGTATCAGCTGTTCCGCCTCGGCCATGCCGGCGGAATCTCCCGTCACCATGACCAGCGGCACCTCGAAATCGCCGGCTATGGCCGCTTCCATGCCGATTTCTCCCACGGAAAGACCGTTGAGGCGGATATCCAGATTTTTCCGCGAATAACTGTGCGGCAGCAGGGCGCCCGGCACTCCGCTTTTCGCGTGGAACCCGACCATCAGCATCGCATCATATGAGGCATCGAGTCCGCCCCAGTCGGCGCGGTACGGCGGCTTGCCGCAAATCACCCGGACCGGATGTTCCAAACGGTTCAGGTCGACATTCCTGCCGTCGGTGTGTTCATCATAGATGACGATTTCCTGCGGCCCGTTCGAAAACAGTCCGGCTATGCATGCATTCAGATCATTCATCAGCATGTCCCGTCCGAAGGATGAATCTTCTGCCTGACTGTAAGTCGTGACTCCGGTTACTCCTTCGATGTCGCTTCGAATCATGAATTTCATTTTTCACCGCCGAGATGTATTACATTCAATTCCAGTTCCAGACCGTAACGGATATGTTTGCGCATCGCTTCCAGGGCCTGCGCTTCCGGTAAGGTAAAAAGGTCCATGATCAGATCGCTGTGATGCGTCGTGAAACGGTAATCGTTGCACTGCAGCCAGCCGCGGCTGGAATTGGTCAGCATCATCGAACGGAAATTCAGCCGTTCGATCTCCTTCACCAGCAGACGGCTGCCGGTGTATTCCACGATCTGATGGTGCAGCTTGATATGCTTTTCCGCAAATACACGGTATGAATCCGGATTTTCCGGCTTCATTTCATCACAATCGCGCGCCAGTTTCAGCAGCAGTGATTTCACCTGGTCATCGCTGCGGTAAAGTTCCAGCATTCTTTTCACTGCTCCCAATTCCAGCACTTCACGCAGGAAATAGCGGTCCCGCAGCGAGGCTTCATCTTCTTCCGGGATCCGGACTCCCCATTTGGGAACATTTTCGATCAGCCCGTCATTCTCCAGCAGCCGGAGCGCACTGCGCAGGGTTACGATCGTTGCATCCACATCGGCTGCCAAACTCCGCTGCGGCAGGAATTTTCCGACTGGAAATCCGCCTTCCAATATTTTTTCTTTCAATCTGTAATAGGTCTTTTCTTCGCTGGTCAGCATTTCCTTGCCCTTTCTGCTGTTTACGTATAATATAACTGTTATAACAGATATTTCAAGCACGCGAAAACATAAAGACTGAATATTTTCGCAATTCAGGATTGGATGGTCAGATTCGGCGGAACGTGAATGGTTCGTTTGAAAAAGGTCTGAAGGCTGGGACAGAAGCCGGCGCGGGCTTCCGGTATCGCTTCCGGCGTGAATTTTCCAGCTTGAAAAATATGCCGCTGTTTTTTCAGCGGCATATGCAGGCCTTTCTTTTCCAGAACAAATTTCAGCGGTAAATTACCGTTGTTCCCGGATAATAGTAACGGGCAGCAGGAACGACAACGGGTGTGACCTGAGGAACAACCACTGTCTGAGGGACGACCACCTGCTGCTGAGGGACGACCACCTGCTGCTGAGGAACAACCACTGTCTGAGGGGCAACCACCTGCGGAGCTGCAACAACTGCCGTCGGCACGACATACGGTGCTCCCACCAGAGCTCTGACGATATTGATCCCATCGGCGACAATCGAGGTGATTGCGGCGGCAGTGGCAAGACCTCTGTTATATCCCCATCCTCCGTAGTAATAGGGCCCAGGGCAGGGACGATACGCCGCAGGATAATAATAACCACTATAATAGCCGGGACGATAATAGCCATAATAGGGACCTGCAAAGGCACTTCCCATACCAAGACCGCAGAAAAAAATGAACAGGAATAATTTTTTCACTTTCGAACTCCTTTCTTTGCTGCAAATTTATAATTATCAATGCTGAGAATACGGATCCGTATCCAGGATATCTTTGTGAAATCGGATATTAAATTACCACACGAAAAAGGAAATACAAGTTCAAATCATTAATCAAACGGTTTTTTCTGCCATTTTTTTTCAGAACTTATAAAAATCAAGCGGCTTACGACAGCTCGAAAGTGCCGTCTCCGGACGATTGTTCTTTCTTATTGAGCGCCTTGATCACGTTCTCCACGCCGGGAAAACTGCTGAAAAGGAAATTGCCCGGACGCGCCAGAAAACGTTCCTTGAGTTCCTCATCCGTTTTCAGACAGACCCGGTCCACACCCAGGATCAGCGGTGTTTCCGGATGCTGCTCCAGATGATCGAGACGTTCTTTCAGCGGCGTCTTGTGCCATTGATGGAACAGTTCCACGTCGATCTCCGTTCCGGAATCCGAGCGGAACCGGAAATCGGGGAATGTCAGACGGTTTCCTTCCAGTTTCAGATACGATTCCCGCGGGATCATCGTCCAGTTCCGGTCGGGCGCCTGATTGAAATAATCCTGGAACATCTTGAATTCTTCCGGGACATAGGCGCCGAAATTGGTGTAATGGCAGACCAGACGGCTGGATTCGTCCAGCCGGAGCCGGAGCGAGCGGGTCCGGAGTTTGAGTCCGCAGGAGACCTGCCACAGCCGCATGGTGCAGACGGCCGGGAAAAACGAGGCCAGCTGCAGTCCGTATCGGGTGCTGTTGTCCAGGATCGACGCCGGACCGTCGATCTGCAGCCGGATCATCGGCGGATCGTTTTTCTTTTTCGGAGGAACCAGTTCCGCCCGGAAGAGCAGACGGAAGAATTTCAGATATTTGAGCAGCCGCCGCAACGCCCCCTGATCCTCTGCGCAGACCTGACAATCCAACCCGTCGCTGTAAAGCATCAGCGATTGCGCCAGCGCCATATTGTAGCGTTCCAGCAGTTCCTTCGGGAAGGTCTTTTTGACCGCGATCAGCTGTTCGTTTTCCGGCAGGTCGGGATAGACGCCGTTCGTGAGGACGGGTTCGTTTTCCATCAATCTGGCGCGGTATTCGGCTGGGTCGGCGGGACACTGCTCCGAATTGAGCAATGCCGCGCTGCGGAGAAACAGCGCATGACGCGCCGCCGGATAATCCTGTTCCCCGCAGCCGGAAAATTCGGCCCGGTCGAGCAGTATCTTGACCAGACCCCGCGCCAGTTTCACATCGTTGTAAGCCGCGGTCAGATGATCCAGCTGTTCATCGAGTTCCTCGCGGACGGAGCCGACGGAGTTTTCGAACAGCGCGATCAGCCGTTCGGCCAATGTCAGCAGCTTCGGATCGGCCGGATTGATGAAGGACGGCTTGGCATAGCCGCCGGAGGTTTTGAAACGGAGCAGGTCTTTGGTAAGCATCAGTCCTTATCTCCGTGATAAAAATGCATCCGGCGCTGGGCGTAGGCTCGGTTCTGGCGGCGGCGGGCGCTGACGCGCATTTCCGAGGTGCCTTCGCTGACCAGTTCATAGAGGATCGCCTGTTTGCCGTCCTTGGCGCGGAGAATGCGTCCGAGCCGCTGCACGTGTTCGCGGATGCTGCCGCTGCCGGAGACCACGATCCCGATGCTGGCTTCGGGCACGTCCACGCCTTCGTTGAGCACTTTGCTGGTGAGCAGAACCGGATATTCGCCGCTGCGGAAACGTTCGAGCATGTCCCGGCGTTCGGCGGCTTTGGTCTTGTGGGTCAGCACGGGCAGACAGAACGCTTCGCCCATCTGATAGGCGGCGTCATTGTCGGCGGTGAAGACCAGGATGCGTTCGGAACGGTGTTCGCGAAGCAGTTTCCAGACCAGTTCGAGTTTGGCGCGTCCGCAGCGGGCGATCTGCCGCTGGCGCAAGTAGGCGGTAAAGGCTTCACGTCCGCCGGGAACGCGTGCCGACATGGCAATGAAGCGGCCCCAGCCATCAGGATCGGAAAAATCGATCTGGTGCCGCCGGACGAAATTGGTATAGGTTTTGCGCGCGAGCTGGTATTCGGCCTGTTCCGCCTCGGAAAGTTCCACCCGGATCCGGCGTGTTATATACGGCGCCAGTACCTTGCCTTCGAGTTCATCGATATACGCGCGGAACACCACCGGACCGATCAGCTGCTCCATGACTTCCTCGCCGTCGTCCTCGCGTTCGGGCGTGGCGGTCAG
>JAZUCR010000161.1:0-2479 GCA_045639225.1 Victivallales bacterium | reverse complement strand
TGGCGATGGTGCCGATGTTGGAAATCAGTTCATCGCGGTCCATGCCGATGCCGTTGTCGATGAACGTCAGCGTATTGGCATCCTTGTCCGCGGCGATCCGGATCTCCCATTCGCGGGCGAGTTCCGGACGGCTGATCGACTCGAACCGGGCTTTGTCCAGCGCATCGGCGGCATTTGCGACCAGTTCGCGCACGAAAATATCCTTATTGGAATAAACGGAATGGATCATCAGCTGAAGCAGCTGCTGAACTTCGGTCTGAAACTGCAGATTGTCTTTTCCCATGATCACGCTCTCCTGTATCGACACTTATTTTTTGTTTTTGAAATCCGTGCAGTAATAGCCGGTGCCGTGGAAGATGATGCCCGCGCCGGAACCGATCTTGCGCTGCAGCGCCTTTTTTCCGCAGGCCGGACACTTTTCCAGTTTCGGATCGGTCATTTTCTGAAATACTTCCAGTTCTTTGCCGCATTTTTTGCAGACATATTCATACGTTGGCATTGAGGTAACTCCTTATACTGTTTGCCATTTTTTCATTCAATCACATCCACGCAATAAGCATTTTTTATGCCATGGGCGGAAATCAAGTTCAATCGGGCTGTCTTATTTCGGTAATATGCGACAATGTGTCACACTTCCGGGAACAGCGTGTCACATCCCGGACGGACAGAAGAACAGTTTGATCGCGGCTAATGCGGAGAGGATCAGCACGGCCTTTTCGAACACTTTCTGCGGCATCTTCTTGAGCAGCCAGATCCCGATCACGGCACCGACCAGCAGCAGCGGGATCATCGCCAGGTCGGCACGCACCGAAGCCATGGTGATGCGGCCTTCGAACGCGAAAATCGGCACCTTGGTCCAGTTCAGGATCAGGAAATACCAGGCGGCGGTGCCCATATATTCCTTCTTTTCGAACCGCATCGCGATCAGGTAGATCGCCATCACCGGGCCGGCGGCGTTCGCCACCTGCGTGGTGAAGCCCGCCAGCAGTCCGAACAATGCGGCAAACCACCAGTCGGTCGGGATCTTTTCCTTGTCCCTGAAAATATAATTTTTGGTCAGGCCGAAAATGCACAGCACCAGGATCACCGTGGCAATCAGCGGTTTCAGCGATTCCTTCGGCACCATCCGCAAAACCAGAAAACCGCAGAAGATACCCACCAGCGCCATCGGAATCAGCCGGATCAGCTGTTTCCAATTGACGGTTTTCCGGTAATACCACGCTGCCGGCAGATCGGCCAGCGCCAGCATCCCGAGCTGGATCCCCGTGGAAAGTCCCACAGGGAAAGTGTTTGCCAGCATCACCACCGGCAGCAGACCGAGTCCCGGCAGGCCCGTTTTATTGATCCCGATCAGCACCGCGGCGATCATCAGAATGACCAGCTGCAGCGTCGTAAATCCGTGAAAGAAATAATCCATCATGATATGCTCCTGCGTTCTATCATTTTTTTGAGCTGGTAATATACACGCAAAAGGCAAAATTTCAATCCGCGCGAATCCGGTCATGACGCGAGAGTCCATGGATCGCGGTTTCCTGGCATTCCGCATCCGATTTGCCAAACTTATTACAAGATGGATGTCGAGGCAATGGAACCCGAACGGGCGAAGAATTTCGTCCGCAAGGTATTACAGGCTTGCTGCTGGTACCAGTCTGCACTCCCTTGTGAGTGGCATGCATTCGCGAACCATGCAGACTACTGCTCCCATGCCAACCTTTTTTCCGAATTTGGTCAATTTGGAAAAATGCTTTGCCGCCTCCCGCCCGGGGTCGGAACTCTTCTTGATTTCGACCGGGTATAAGACACCGTCCTGTTCAATGACCAGATCAATCTCGACCTGATCGAAATCCCGGTAGAAATAAAAGGACGGACGTTTTCCCGCATTTTTCCAGCTTTTCAGAATCTCCGCAAAACACCAGGTCTCGAAAATCGGTCCGGCCATCGCACCAGCTTCCAGGGTTTCGGGAGAAGACCAGTCAGTCAGATACGCACATAAGCCTGTGTCCAGAAAATAGAGCTTGGGCGCTCGGGTGAGGCGTTTCGTCTGATTATTGAAATAAGGTTCCAGCAGTGTAACCAGACCGGACGCAATCAGCACGCTCAAATAATTTTTGGCCGTGCCGACAGCAATATCCGCATCTCTGGCAAGGTCGGAATAGTTCAGCAGCTGTCCGGTCCGCGCAGCCGCAGCTCGCAGAAAACGGAAAAACTGCTGGATGTTTCCTACCTGCCCGAGGATCCTTACGTCCCGCTCCAGATAGGTATTGATATAGGAACCATAAAACAGATCATGATCCATTTCCGGTTCATCGGCAAGCTTGGGAAAACTTCCCTGCCAGATCCGCCGGTACAACCCTTGCAGATCCAATTTTGCGGGAGCATCCGGGAAATCACCCGTCGGCAGAAAAGGTTCGGATTTCCGTCCTTCCTGTTCCCGGTTCGACAGTCCGAGCATATCGAAAATCCCGACTCTGCCGGCCAG
>JAZUCR010000160.1:0-5630 GCA_045639225.1 Victivallales bacterium | reverse complement strand
GAGATATATCAAGACATGCAGGCACTGGCGGCGGGACTGCCGCCGTCCTCACGAGGCATCAAACACAAGGTATGGATACCTGTCGCGTTTCAGGAAGGCTATTTTTCCATTTCCCTGATGGACGGATTATATCCCTGCCATTGCGAAAAATGCTGGAAGTATCTGAAAAAGGACGCCCAGCTGCGTTCGGATTATATTTGGCAGTTCGGTGCCAAACTGGCGGACCGCGCCAGGGCGGACAAACTGCCGCTCATCGTAACGATGTTCGCTTATCATTATACAACACCCGTTCCACGGTGCGCCATTCCCGACAATATGCATGTCCAGGTCTGCACTACCGGCCCGGTTGCCGTCAGAACAAAAAAAGGCGCCGAGATTCAAATGAAGCTCATCCGGGCGTGGAATGCGAAGGTCCCCCATGGTGACATCTCGCTCTTCAACTATACGTCGAAATATGAAAATACCCGTTTCAATGGGGTGCCGAACCTGATTCCGCGAGCATTCGGCCGGTTCTATACCGAGGCAGGACCTTATATCAACGGCGCGTATGCGGAATCCGTGACCGATGATTACCTGTTCAATTACCTGAACGTCTATATCTTCGGAAAAGCGATGTGGAGCAGTTCCTGCGACTGGGTGGCATTGCTGAAAGACCATTACCGCGCCATGTTCGGTCCCGCGGCGGATACCATGGAAAAGATTTATGAAGAGATGGAAGACATCTGGCTCAACAGGATCCAGGGGAATATGGTCAACACCAGTCTGGGGCCGAAGTATGTTGCACCCTCCGAATACGAGGTCTGGACGGAGATCTACAGCCCTGCCAAGCTGGCCGATCTGGGAAAACGTTACGACCTCGCGGAGAAACAGGCGGCCGACGATCCGGAATCGCTTGACCGCGTGAAATACATCCGCAAACATTTCCTCGACGGGATGCTCAAACAGTCCAAAGCCTACCTGGCCATGAATAAAACATACGAACCGATACTCGCCCCGCTCGGGAACCTGGCGGAGTCCGACCGGATCGTGATCGACGGAAAACTGGACGAACCCGGCTGGAAGAAACGTGCGTCCAAACTGAAACTCCAGGCGCTGCACCGGGAAGTGAACGGCGATTATCCCGATACGTTCGTCTATACCGCCGAGGACAAGGACAACCTGTATGTTGCGTTCGAATGTTTTGAAGCCGATCATAAAAATCTGGAAAAGACGACGAAGCGCAAACGCGACGACATGGAAATCTGGAGCGACAATTCCGTGGAGATATTCCTGAGCCCGGCAGGGAAACGTGGGGAATATTACCAGCTGATGATGAATTCGGCGGGATCGCTCAGCGACCAGTTTTGCGAGAAAGCGGGCAGTACCTTCATCGGGAATAAGAACTGGGACAGCAAGGCAGTATTCGCCGTCAGGGAAGCGCCCGGAAAATGGATCCTCGAAATGGCGGTTCCGAAAAAATCGATGCCGGGAATTGAAAACGGGAACATCCGCGCCAACTTCTGCCGGACCCGTCCCGTGCAGCCCATCGAACACTATGTCTGGGGTCCGTTCCCGAAAGGCTTCCACGATCTGGACAGGTTCGGCATACTCGTCCGGGGTATGAAAGACGGAAATTTCCTCAAATACGGCGATTTTTCCATGCAGGGGAAAATCGCGCCGATCAACAAGTTTGCCATGGCTTGCGGACCGTGGTCCTGGCGGATCAAAATGCCGGAGGCCACGCAGATCGGTTTCGACAGGACGACCTTTGTCACGGGAACGCAGAGTTTGAAGATCAAAGCCGCCAAATCGGGACTGATTTTCGCAGAGAACGCGATATTGACTCTGAAACCGGATACGAAATACCGTCTTTCATTCTATATGAAAACGGAAAACGTGGTTCCCCTGAAAAAGAGCGGAGGCGCGTGTATGCGTCTGACCATGCTCGGGGAAGTCAGTTTCCATCCGAAACAGCGCATCATCGGCACCCGCGACTGGTTCCGGCAGACGTTCGAAGTGAAAACGCCCGCCGAACCGAAAAACCGGATCACTTATGTCTGTCCGAGCCTCATATACGCCTCGGGAACCGTCTGGTTCGATGATGTCCGCCTCGAGGAGGTCAAAGAAGAAAAGTAATCTTCTACGAATAAACAAAACAGTCGGGTGGAAGTTTCGCTCTGTCCGGCTGTTTTGTTTTTTGGATTCCTGCTGCAGAGTCGTTCCTTCTCATTGGCGGACGGATTGTAATGAAAAGATGGAAAATCCCCTGGACAGAAATAATTCATAGATTTTTCTGTATTATTCATAAAAGGAAAGGTTGAATTTTTCATAAAACGGCGTTATTCTTTACCTTGGAAACAACCTATCAACCCAGGAGGTGTGTAAAATGTATCCGAAAGTAGGAATCCGTCCCACCATCGACGGACGCCGCAAAGGCATCCGTGAATCACTCGAAGTTCAGACCATGAGCATGGCGAAAGCCGCCGCGAATCTGATCTCCAAGAATCTCCGTTATACCGACGGGACTCCCGTTCAGTGCGTGATCGCCGACACTACGATCGGCGGCGTGGCGGAAGCCGCGGCCTGCGCCGATAAATTCCATCTGGAAAACGTCGCCGTCACCCTGACCGTGACCCCCTGCTGGTGCTATGGTTCCGAAACCATGGACATGGATCCGCACACGATCAAGGCCGTCTGGGGCTTCAACGGCACGGAACGTCCCGGCGCCGTCTATCTGGCCGCCGTGCTCGCCGCGCATTCCCAGAAGGGTCTGCCCGCTTTCGGCATCTACGGTCACGACGTGCAGAACGCCGATGAAAAGAAAATCACCGATGACGTCGCGGAAAAGATCCTGCGGTTCGCCCGCGCCGGTATCGCCGCTGCCCAGATGCGCGGCAAATCCTACCTCTCCATCGGCTCCGTCGCCATGGGTATCGCCGGCTCCATCCTCGAGCCCGATTTCTATGAAAAACATCTCGGCATGCGTTGCGAATCGGTCGATATGACCGAGATCATCCGCCGCGTCAACGAGAATATCTACGATCCCGCCGAATACAAAAAGGCGCTGGCCTGGTCCGTCAAGAACTGCAAGATCGGCAAAGACGTCTACAACGGCAAAAACGGTCTCTCCAAACAGCGCACGAAAGAAACGTTCGAATATTGCGTGAAGATGGCGATGATCGCCCGCGACCTGATGGTCGGCAATGAATATCTGCGCAAACACGGCTTCATCGAAGAAGGCATGGGCCACAACGCGATCCTCGCCGGCTTCCAGGGTCAGCGCCAGTGGACCGACCACATGCCCAATGGCGACTTCATGGAAACGATCCTGAACTCCTCGTTCGACTGGAACGGCATCCGCGCCCCGTACGTGCTCGCCACTGAAAACGACGGCCTCAACGGCGTCGCCATGCTGTTCGGACGTCTGCTGACCAATTCCGCTTCCGGCTTCTCCGATGTCCGCACCTACTGGAGCCCCGAAGCCGTGAAGAAAGCCACCGGCGTCAAGATCAGCGTTCCGGGCTTCATGCACCTGATCAACTCCGGCGCGACCACGCTGGATGCCACCGGCTGCCAGACCAAGGGCGGCAAACCCGCCATGAAACCGTTCTGGGAGATCACCAAAGCGGAAGCGCAGGCCTGTCTGGACGCGACGGAATGGGTTCCGGCCAACCTCGGATATTTCCGCGGCGGCGGTTACTCTTCGCACTTCTATTCCAAGGGCGGCATGCCGATCACGCTGACCCGCGTCAACCGCGTTTTCGGTCTCGGCCCTGTGCTGCAGATTGCCGAAGGCTATACCTGCCAGATCCCTGCCAAGGCGCATGCGATCATCGACAACCGGACGGATCCGGGCTGGCCGACCACCTATTTCGTGCCGAACCTCACGGGCGAAGGCGCGTTCAAGGATGTCTATTCGGTGATGGCGAACTGGGGTGCCAACCACGGTGCGTTCAACTACGGCCATATCGGTGCCGACCTGATCACGCTGGCGTCCATGCTCCGGATCCCGGTCTGCATGCACAACGTGCCGGAAGAAAAGGTCTTCCGTCCGTCCGCCTGGGCGGCGTTCGGCATGGATCCGGAAGGTGCGGATTACCGTGCCTGCGCGAATTTCGGTCCGCTTTACAAGTAAGCTGAAATCCGTCTGAGATCATCGACCGGCGGTTCCGCAACGTCAACCGGAGCCGCCGTTTTTTTGCTGTACGCGGGAGCTGGGAATACTGGGAATACTGGGAATACCGGGAATACCGGGAATACCGGGAATACCGGGAATACCGGAGATGCCTGATCGCATCGAAAACAGCGGAGGAGAACGGAAATCCCGCGACGGCCGGCTCAAGTTCATCCGCTGCTGTGATGCGGAAAAAGTGGTCGCGCTACCGGCAGCACAGTATCACGGCGGTCCACAACGGATCAAAGCGGTGCGCCGCTCCCCGTTACGAATCGGTATAATTTACCGCCAATCGGCAAAATGTCAACCCCGGTTCGGGAAAAACCGGGATAATGCGGGACAACGAGGGAAACACATCCTCAGAATATCTTGCGGATCTCCAGATCGTCGAACCAGGCGGTGCCCGTGGCGGAATTGGAATTGCAGCCCAGACGGATGATCAGCGTCGACGCATTGTCCGGGATCAGCGTTACCAGCTCGGCGGTCCGGTAGCCGTCGGTGCTTTTCCCGCTGAAAGAGATCCTGCGGCGCGTGACATACATCTCCTGCGGTTTCCGGTTCCGGCAGGCGATCCCCAGATAGGCATACACATCCCCCTCGGCTTTGCCGTTCAGACGGATGTAATAGACTTCGCCGGGCTTGACTTTCAGCGCCTTGAACGGGAGGCCGTTCCGGATGCCCGTAAACCGCGCCGCGACGGTGCCGTTGATCCCCGCGCCGGGGACCAGTTCCCCTTTACCGTGTTTCTGATCGAATTCCAGACCCGGCAGGATCTTCTTGGAGATCAGCGCAGGTACGGTCAGTTTCACGCGGTCGAAATCTTCTTTGCAGATCAGTTCGCCGGGATGTCTGCGGGCATATGCGAGCGGATCACGGACAAAATCCAGGGTGTCGGTCAGACCCGGATAGCGTTCCGGCAGCAGCCGGGAAGTGGGGTTGTAACGGCTGATGCTGCGCTCTTCGACCGGCGGCAGTTCCATGTGGAACCACAGCCCGGAACAGAAATAGACCCAGACATAATCTGAGGCGGTCTCCATGGCGGCCCAAAGATTGCTGCGGAAAAGCGCCATGCCGTCCATGACGGGCGACTTGACCTGATAATAACCGGGCCAGAGGAACGGTTCCAGCCAGACGCCGGGTGCGGCGGAGGTCTGTTCGAGGAATTTGCGGCGGTTTTCCGGCGCGGCCAGCTGCCGGCCCTTGACGGTGTATTCATTGGCCAGACGGTAGAAATCCCTGGCGTCATGCGCATAATAGGAGCGGGTCTCCATGCCGTCCAGCAGTTTGGCTTCCGGCGGGATGACATCGAGAATGCCGTTGAAGAAATCATTGGCGAGACCGTATTGGGCGGATTCCGGCGCGGCGCCGGAATCGACGGCATCGAAATTGAGCGAAAAACTGCCGAGGACGGTAAAGACGATGATGTCCGGGAATTCCCCGGCGAGCGCGTTCATGAACTCTCTGCCGCGTTCGCGGG
>JAZUCR010000159.1:0-7042 GCA_045639225.1 Victivallales bacterium | reverse complement strand
ATGCGGGCGATTTTCCACGGGGCGGTCACCGGAGAAGTGATCAGGATATCATGGATCCCGGCGGCGGCCAGACCTTCCGCCTCGGAAAGTTTCGCTGCGCAGACTCCGGCGCAGTTGCCCGCGGCCAGCTGCCGCTTGGCGATTTCCGGACATTTATGGGTTTTGGCATGCGGACGCAGTTTTTTTCCTGCCGCCCGGGCAAAATCCCGCATGAGACCGAGGTTCCGTTCGAACACCTCCAGATCGAGGATCAGGGACGGCGTATCCAATTCATTTTTCAGCATGATGACTCCTTTACGGTTGTTTTTCAGAGGGTAATATACAGCATCCGCGGGGAAATTCCATTCTGCAAACCGAAAAAAAAGAATACCGGGGAAGCGCGTAAGCCGGGCAGCGCGAGATCACTGATTTCCCGCTGCCATTTCATCTTTCATCTTTTCAGCCATTCTTCCAGCTGATGCGCGGCATTCCGGAAATTGACCTTTCTGCAGTCGTCATACCAGTGTTCGAAAGGTGCGGAAAGATATTCGGGAAGCAGTGATTCGATGTCATCGAGCGCAGACAAGGCCGACCGGAAATGTTCCGCCGCGCTCTTGCGGTCATTCGCCGCCAGCGCGAGTTCCGCCCGAATGGATGACGCGGCACCGGCGCAAAGATGACGGTAGAGTTCCGCCGGATAGAGCAGCTGCGCATAAAGAAATTTCCGTTCGTCTCCCGGGAGCTGTATCCGGATGCTCCGCGCCTGATTAGCGACCGCAGTCATGACCGACTCCATACGGTCTATGACCGCCAGTTTTTCTTCCAGATCCGGCGGATTGGGGAACATGTCACGGAGAGATTTCAGAAAGGTCGGGTCAAGATGTCGGTTATCCCGTTTCTGCTGAACGGATGCATCGATCTCCGCGACCAGCAGACCGTCGTTGTAATTAGCCGCACCGCGGGAATTCTTTTCAAACGCCGCGAAATAATCTTTGTAACACTGGACGATCTCCGCATGCCGGGCGGAAAAATGCTCCCGGACCCAGCCGGCAAGAAAAGCCTGCGGAGAAAAAGTTTCCGGATCATGCGTGATGTCAGCCGTCGCAGCCATGCCGAGCACGAATTCACGCACATTGGCAACATTGAAGATCGCATAATCCAGCGGACGGACCGCACAGGCATTTTTCATGACGGCGTGGAAATCCTCCGGACCGATCGCCTGCGCCAGGTGAGTCCCAATGACCACGGCATGATGACAATACACGCCGGAGCGTTCACCCGGAATGACCGGCGATTCGTGAAAATCATCCTGCAGCCGCCAGCCCGCACAGTTGTCGGAAAAGACTTTGATGACCTCTTTCGGGACAGGAAGGATCCCCTGCCGGTTGAACACTGCCCCTTCGCCCCAGAGCGTAGTGGTGCAGACCGGTTCCGGATCGCCGGTGAGACTTTGCACCAGTTCGTATTGCTTCCGGATTGCATTGCCAATCAGGGCCGCACGCTTGGCATCGGTTTTGAGCGCATCGTCTTCGGTCCAGAACGGACGGTCGCCGCGGCCCCGCAGACCCAGCTGCCAAATCACTTCCGGATATTTTTTCCAGCGGTTGATCGAATCGGTCCACACTTCCAGCATGGCATCGGGCTCGCGGAAATAGGAATAATCCCGTTTCCGTCCCCGTTTTTTCCAGTAATTCTCAAATCCGAACGCGCTGACGCCCAACGGTTCCACATGATGCATGGACACGATCAGACCGCGCTTCGAAAAGACCTCCAGCAGCATTTCCTCTTCCGGATTGCGGATATCCAGAAAACTCGCCGGAATGGCCAGGTTATAACCCATCCTCATGGCGGTTTCGGCGATTTTGTCAGCCGTGCCGCGGCTGATGACCGTCCGGTAAAAAGGATAATCGATATCCCGCTTTCCCCCGATCTCCCAGGCGGTCAGCAGGTCTTCGTCGTTGATGAAGATCCCGCGATAGCGGATCTGCGGATCGCCGGAAGCGAAATCGATCCCGTCCCAGGCGGTTTCCGTAAGACGGCGCAGGGGAAGCTGATTCCATAAATGATCCGGCGGGATATGGAGGAAGCGGCGGCTGAATGTGTATATTCCGTAAATCACGCCGCGCATATCGGAGCCTTCGACCCGCAGCACATTGCCGGAATCGGCATAAACGTGATAATTTTCCCAGGCGCCGGACGGGAATTTTTCGGGAATGATACGGATCTCGATCACATTTTCCGTTACGGGAACTGCGGCCATATCGAACGTGTTTCCGGTCACAGCCTGCAGGTCCTTCACCAGGTCGGCGGCGGCCCGGCGCAGCGGGTCAGGGGCAGACGGTTCGATCACAATCGTCAAGGTCTCATTAAGAGTAAATTTCATGCTCGTAACCATTCCGGGATCCGGTCTCAGGCTTTTCTGCCGAACGGCGAATGGGCGATGTAGAAAGGCTGACTCATCGCCCGTTTGACGATCCATACGGTCACCGGGATCAGGAGCAGCACCAGCACGCAGCCGCCGTAATACGCCGACCGCACATTGCCGCAGGAATAAACCAGCCAGCCCGCCGTGCACGAAGCGATCATGCTGCCGATATTGTAAGCCGTGCTGCGGTATCCGAACACCGAACCGCGCTTGCGTTTCGGCGTGGTGTTCGACATCAGTTTCATGAACACCGCTCCGGAACCGCCCAGAACCAGCAGCATGAACACCCGGTTGAGGCCGAACACCGCCAGATTCAGATTGACCGTGAATGCTTTCCCGAACAGGACGCAATGCAGCTCCGGATCCCGGAACAATACCGGCGTCCAGCCCTGAACGAACAGGGAGGCCGCGGTCAGCACCAGGATCGGGATCAGCAGACGCAGCGGTCGGACCCGGTCGGACAGCCAGCCGGTGATCAGTCCCGACACCACGGACCCCACGGCCGCGGAGGCGCTGATGATCCCAGTCCAGAACGCCGCATCGCGGATCCCGATGATCTGTTCGATCAGCATCGGATTATACGGATATTCGAAGCTGAATGCGATCCCGGTCAGCACCGTCAGCAGCATCAGCAGCCAGACGCCGGTCGTGAAAGCAGGCAGGACGGAATGACGGTAACGGTGATAACGTTTCGCCTGCGGCGCGGGTGCCGCTTTGGCGGGAATGTAATCGTCTTTGGCGAAAATCACAAAGATCCCGGCGACGAAATAGAGGATCCCGCAGAACCAGAACGTCTTTTCATATCCGTAATACGAAACCACCAGACCGCCGAGCACATTGCCGAGCATGATCCCGATCCAGTAGGCGGTAGTCAGCATTCCGAGTGCAAAACCCTGTTTGTCTTCCGGCGTGTTTTTCACCAGCAGAGTCTGCGCCGCAACCGTGGTGCCCGCGCAGGCGGCGGTCACGAAACGCAGCACGATCAGCATCCAGGCATGCGTCACATACGCCATCATCGGAAAGAATACCGCGGTCAGAAAAGTTCCCCGCAGCAGCATTGGTTTGACCCCGAAACGGTCGGACAGGCTCCCCCAGACCGGATTGAAGATGCTGTAGGCCAGCATGCCGAAAAAATTGAACATCGAAAGATACAGTCCGCGCTCGCCGGTGTCAAGGATGCCCAAACCTTCTTTCAGGAACAGCGGAATGAAGGGCATCGCGGCGCAGAACCCGGACATGACCAGAATCTGCGACAATACCATCATCGCCACATTGCGCTTCCAGTGCCGGGTATGTTCCAGTTCCATTCAGGCCTCCCGATCCCATTGGATCCGGGTCCGGAACACCCCGCCTGCCCCGGTCGTCCGGAAAATCAGCTGCCGGCCGGGAATCTTGGTGAAATCCTGATAGCTCCGGCTGTCCCTGACTTCGAATTCTCCGGGGAAAATGATCCGGACGGCCTGTCCACGATGCTCCAGGACCGCCGCCGAGCCTTCCTTGCGGACCATGACCGCCGGATGAAGATTGAAGATGAAAGACATTTCGATCTTACGCTCAGAGGAAACACTGTCGTCGAGGATCACCGTTCCCTCATCTTCCAGAATCGAAACTTTCCGTTCCCAGCCGATCCCGGACCAGCCTTCTGCCACCGAGGTCGACCGGCTGGAGACCGTGCCGTTTTCCCAGGAGGAAAGCGTGCATTCGGCGGCGTTCTGCCACAGATACCTGCCCTGCAGCGTCCCGTCGCCGTGACCGTCGATCAGCAGTGATGAATGGGCAAAGGCCTGCTTGTAATATCCGGAAAAATCGGGATCGTCGTAACTGCAGCAGCCGCTGTCCGTCAGGAACGGAATACCGTGAACGAAGAGCGTGACCGCCTGCTTGCCCGCGTGATAATGCGCCATTGGGGACACCAGCGGCGAACAGTCGAACAGCATGAAATCGTCCTTTTCGTGATAAATCGCCATTCCCGCATCGGGCAGATGCAGAAATTTCTCCGGCCGGGTCTCCCCGGGCGGCAGGGAGGCCAGAAAAGCGGACATATTCAGTGCATACGCATCATTGATCACCGGGCAGTAACCGTCCGGCTGACAGAGGGCGCGGCACACCCGGAATGCCTTCTCCGCCCGGGAACGGACTTCGGGTGAAAACACGATGTTTTCCCGTTGGGCGATCAGCAGCATGTCGCGGATGATCCAGCTCTCGAAGAAATGATAGGACGGACTCAAATCGATAAGCATGCCGTCAGGCAGGAAATCATGGAGGATATGATATTCGCACATCTTCACCGCAAGAGCCTGCCAGTCGCGGCTTTCCGGCAGATCCTTGAAATAAGCGGACGCCAGCAGCAGCGCCATGCTCCGGAGCGCCTGATGGTTGCCGGGCTTCAGCTCGACATGGGATTCGGTCCAGAAGATATTCCGGCCATGCAGGAAAAGCAGCTGGTCCAGAATTTCCAGATCCGCCGGACTGAAAATATCCATCGAACGCAGAAACCAGGCGGCATGCAGGATATTGACGATCCGGCTTCCCGGCTGGAAATCGAACCACTGATACGGGATCGGCGCATCGAAATCGAATCCTTTGGCATTGTAGTCATGGTCGCGCGCATACAGCACATCCGCATGGAGACGGACGGCGTCATCACAGGTTGCGGGCGGCGGATAGGAAGCGGCAAAATCCAGCAGGATATGACGAATTTTCCCGGCCAGCGTGCGGTCCCCGGTCAGCTTCGCGGTTCGCGCCAGCGGCACCAGAAAATACATCCGGTTGATCCAGCAGCTTTTTTGGATTGTCCTCCAGGGTTCGAATTTCAGGAAATCGATCTTCTCCAGCGGACCGAAATCATTCAGTGCGCCGTCTTCCGAAATCGCTTTGGCAATCCTGCGGTCATCCACCGAGCCGACGATCTCCTGCTGGATGAAACTGCCGCCGCCGTCAAACGGATACAGCTCAAAAAAGTTATTGCTTTCCAACAGTTCCGCGGCCACCGGCGGAACGAAGCGTTCTATTCTGTTCTTGTTCAACATAATCGTAAATCCGGTTATAAAATATCCATTCGTCTTTCAAAGCCGAATTCTGCATGATATCGGAAAAGACTGGAATCTTTCCTCCCATATCTTACTATAGCATCTTTCAGCATCTTTTCAATTTTATCCGCCGATATCGTTTTGAAAAAAAGTGAAAATCTCAACCGGAAGGGCAGCGTCCGATTTACCGGACAGCAGAGATAGCTAAATCACTCAGCGCTATGACCGAACAGTTTGTCCGCGAAATTATAAAATTGTTCCCAGTCATACGGTGTAATGGAATGGGTCCCCGTCTTGACATGATACCGAACCTTATTTCCGATCGGAGTGTCCGGCTTGGGCATGTCAAACGTTTCCAGTCCTTTTTCGCCGTAGAGGTTCCAGACTTTAGATGCGGTCGCAGTTGCGAGAAAAGTACCGTAAGGATCGGCATTCAGGTCTTTCGAAGAACTGGTGACATACAGCGCCCGCGGGGCAATAAGCCCCAGCAGCTGGTGGGTATCGAACGGCAGTTCATCCTCGCGGTCGGCAAAACGGATCACGCGGTCTGTTGCCCAGAACGAGCAGCGGCCGATGGAGAGGATGGAGATCCGTCCGCCGAACTTCCGACGAAGCAGAGGCGCCCCGCCCTGCCCCGAATTGTTGACGCAGACCAGTTTGAAACGAGGATCGTTGATCCCCGCCCACATCGAGGTTGAGCCGAGACGGCTTTGTCCGACGCATGCCATCTTCGAAGAATCCACCAGAGGTATCTTTTCAAGCGCATCTGCCATGCGGCTGTATCCCCATGCCCAGCCGGAATAGGCGGCGTATTCGCGGTGCCGCCCGGCTTTCAGTTCGTCCACACTGATCTCGTAATCGGGCCGGAGATCGTCGTAGAACAGAGTGAAAATGCTCTTGCGCGCGCCGTCCCAATTGTCAGGAAATATCTCGCCGTAACAGGCGGTTGCGATCGCATAACCGCGGCGGATGCACTCGGCATAATTCATGCGGTCGACCTTGTAGTTGCGTTCGGGTTTCCGGGCGCGGGTCGGCAGAACGTCGGTGTCCGGAGTGGACCCCTGATTGCCATAAAAGTTTTCGATCACGAACACCGGCGGAGGCGTCTTGGCATTGACCGGGACATACAGCATCATGTCGAAATCGAACTTGCGACCGTTGTTCATGATACAGTAAATGCGGTATTCGCGGCGGATCGCGGTGCCGTTGAGCGCGTCTTTTCGTTCCGCCAGCAGCTTGATTTCGAGTTTGTCCGGCGGAGGCGGCATGACGCCGTAAATCCATTTTTTCGCCAGCGCAAGGATCTCCGGTTTCTGCGCTTCCCATTCCGCGAGTGTGTCCGGGATCGGCGGCAGCGTGACCGGCGGGACCTTGCTTTCATCGTAGATATGACGGCGGAAATATTCTTCCTCCCACTGGCGGAAAGCGCCGATGGCACATTCGACCTGTTCGGGGTGATCCGGCTGCCGGGAAGCATCTTCCGGAATGGGTTTATAAACAGAGTTCATTTCCAAAAGGTCCTCCCTGCTCACGGAATGAGCCCCTGTTTTTTCACGAAATCGGCAAATTCGGCGTTGGACCGTTTTTTCTCGGATTCCAGCATTCCGAA
>JAZUCR010000158.1:0-4811 GCA_045639225.1 Victivallales bacterium | reverse complement strand
GACGACGGGGTGAAAGTGAACTATCTTAAGTTCGGTCCGGCGCTGAAGAAGATCTCCGGACTGGAAGCCAAAGAGGAGTGAAAATCGTGAAAAGGGAATTTTCTTTCCTTCAGGATTTCGGAAAGCAGGAAACAAGACCATGACATCTACTGAAAAAATACTGCTGCAGAAATTTGAAAACAGCCGGATCATCTGCTGGCGGGATACCAAATGCGAACTGCATGATGAATTTCTTGCGCTGGATCTGCCCGGGGTCGAAAAGATCGAAGTGAAAAACAACGAATTTTCGGTCATGAACCGGGTGCTGCGTCAGGAGCCGGAGAAGAAATTCTTGATTTTCACCTCCGGTCCGGTCCCGAAGGACAGTGACAACTGGCTGCTGGATCTGGAATTGACTTATGACATCTTTCAGGCGGACCAGGCATCGCTCTGGCTCAGTGAACTGGGGCTGGGGTATGAATTTTCCTCCATTACGGAGGACCATGCGGCGTTTTTCGCGTCCTCCAAACGACGGGAAGCGCTGAAGAAACTCCTGGGCAGCCGCAGTTCCGAAAACGCGGTCCGCATGAACATGCTTGCCGTCACCGTCGGGACCGGAAGCCGGCTGGATTCGATCCTGGAAAAACTGCTGCTGAATCTGGCCGCGGGCGACAATTCCAAAGCAGAGGAAGTGGATAAATACAAATTGAGCGGCTTCCTGTGGGAAAAAACGGCGGAATATTACGGATATGTCTCGGAAAAGCCTTCGGTCAAAGATTTCGCCTTCCGTTTGTTTCATGCCTGTTACCTGATGTCATTGACTGCGGAATGCCCGGCGAATATCCGTCTGAATGATGAAGCGCTGGTGTTCCTGAAACGTTTCAAAGACAACCGTCAATACGGCGAAGCCTTCGAAAAATGTTCCGATATGGTCGCGGGAACGCTGAAGAACACGATTCTGGAAGATCTCGCCAAACGGAAATTGAATGAACTGGGGTCTCTGGATATCTTCAAGGAGATCGACCGTCATATCCTGACCGGGCTGGCTGGGGGAATCGCCTCCAGAACGATTTCGGCAGCGGAATGTTCGAATATCATCCACGAACGGCGGCAGACTTTCTGGTATGACCGGCTGGAACACGCCTATCTGGCGCTGGACTACGCCTCGAGGTTTCTGAGTGCGCAGAGCGGCACCAAACTGACCATGGATTCCCTGTCCGACGGTTTCAACAATTACACGCGATCCTTTTATCAGCTGGATCAGCTGTACCGCAAATTCATTTTCCATGCCAATGCGTCCATTCAGAACGATTTGCTCCGGGATCTGTATGAGATGGTGGAAAACTTTTATTCCAACAATTATCTGCTGCCGCTGAACAATCTCTGGCAGGACCGTCTTTCCGCCTACGGAAGCTGGCCGGTCCCGGGAGCCATGCGCCAGGACTGTTTCTTCACTGACCACATTGCCGGGGTTCTGGAAAAGGACAGAAAGATATTTGTCATCATTTCCGATGCCCTGCGTTACGAGGCTGCGGAAGAACTGCAGCGCCGGATCATCCGGGAGGACCGCTATTCCGCGGCCCTGGAGTCGGCTTGCAGTGTCCTGCCGAGTTTCACCGCTCTGGGCATGGCTGCGCTGCTGCCGCATTCTCAGCTGGAATTGACTGGCGGGGACGGAACGATTTCCGTTTCGGCGGATGGAATGAGCACGCAGGGTGCGGCGGCCAGGGGAAAAGTCCTCGCGGCCAAAGTCCCGAAATCCAAGGTCCTGACTGCGGATGAACTCTTGAAACTGAATAAAGAGGATGGTCGGTCATTGATCCGGGAAAACGATGTGGTCTATATCTATCACAATGTTATCGATAAGACGGGGGATGATTTCATCACGGAAGTCAAAACCTGCGAGGCGGTGGAAACTGCACTTGACGAGCTCATGAACCTGCTGAAACGGCTGACCGCGTTCAATGCCAACAACATCATTGTCACAGCGGACCACGGGTTCATCTACCAGAACCGGGAACTTTCCAATGACGATTATCTCGCCGGGGAAGCGTCGGGAGCGGAGCTGTGCAAGATCAACCGCCGTTTTGTCATCGGGAAAAAACTTGTTTCTGCCGACGGCCTTCAGAAATATGACCTGGCTGCGCTTGACTTGAACGGAAATTGCGAGATCCAGATCGCGAAATCGATCAACCGCCTGAGGGTGAAGGGATCCGGCAGCCGTTTTGTCCATGGCGGGTCATCTTTGCAGGAAACCGTCATTCCCGTGCTTAAGATCAACAAAAAGCGGGAAGGTGATTTGTCCTACGTCGAAGTGGATATCATATCCGGCATGTCGGTGATCACCTCGGGGCAGATGGCGGTCCGGTTCTACCAGCAGCAGCCGGTGGAGGGCAAGCTGCTGCCGCGCAAGTTGAAAATCGGACTGTATTCCCAGAACAATGAACTTATTTCAGATGAGCATGAAATACTGTTCGACCTGACCGGCAAGGAGCCGCGTGACCGGGAGGTGACCTGCAGTCTGGTCCTGACCCGGGAGGCGGAAAAATTCAATGGACAGGAAATCGTTCTGAAACTGCTGGAAAATGAGCCCGGAACCAACTATTCCAAAGAGTATTTGACCCGGAAATATCAGCTGCGCCGTCAGCTGGTGGATCTGGATTTCTGAAGGGGACAGCCATGACTGAATTTGATAAGAAGATCTGTGAAGCATTTTCCGGAGTAGTGGTCCGGAAAGACCTGGTGAAGGAAGTAAAGGGAAACGCCATTGTTCCGACTTATGTCCTGGAATATCTGCTGGGGCAATATTGCGCGACCAGTGATGAGGAATCGATTCGAACCGGCATCGAATCCGTGAAGAATATCTTGCGCGAGCATTACGTCCATCGGAATGAAGCCGGATTGATCCGTTCGATAATCAAAGAAAAAGGCCGCCATAAAGTCATTGACCGGATCAGCGTTGCCTTGAACGATAAAGCGGATGTTTACGAGGCGACTTTCTCCAATCTGGGAATCAGCAAGGTCCTGGTCCCTGCCGAAACGATAAAAACCCATCCCAAGCTGCTGGTCAACGGGATCTGGTGCATCGCCGCCTTGGAGTATATGCCTTCTCCCGAGGACCGGAGCCAGTGCCCGTGGGTATTGGAATCCCTCAAACCGATCCAGCTGTCCCATTTCGACCGTGAACTCTATCTGGAGGCAAGAAAACAATTCACCACCGCCGAATGGATCGATCTGCTGATCCAAAGCCTGGGATTCAACCCGGAGATGTTTGGAGACCGGAACAAGCTCTTCCAGCTGATGCGTCTGATCCCATACTGTGAACGCAATTACAATTTGATCGAACTCGGTCCGAAAGGGACCGGGAAATCCCACATATATTCCGAATTTTCTCCGCATGGGATTCTTTTGTCCGGCGGAGAAGTCACGATCCCCAAACTGTTTGTCAACAACTCAACCGGGAAATTGGGGCTGGTCGGTTACTGGGATGCCATAGCGTTCGATGAGTTCGCCGGGAAGCAGAAAAAGCCGAACAAGAGCCTGGTCGACATCATGAAAAACTACATGGCCAACAAATCCTTCTCGCGCGGAGTGGAAACCTTAAGCGCCGAGGCTTCCATGATTTTTGTCGGCAATACCCAGCACAGTGTCCCCTACATGCTGAAAAACAGCGATTTGTTCGATGAACTGCCCAAAGAATACCATGATTCGGCATTCCTGGATCGGGTGCATTTTTATATCCCCGGTTGGGAAGTCGACATTATCCGCGGGGAGATGTTCTCCGGTGGGTATGGTTTTGTGGTGGATTATCTGGCTGAGATCCTTCGTGCTTTCCGCGATGATGACCGGACGGCGGATTACAAGGACTTTTTCACCCTGGATGCTTCGATTTCAACGCGCGACCGGGATGCAATCCAGAAAACCATGTCCGGCTTGATGAAAATAATCTTCCCGAATAAAGATGCGGCCGAGGAGGAAATTGCCCGGTTATTGACTTTTGCCGTAGAAGGCCGGAAACGGGTGAAAGATCAGATAATGCGTTTTGACCACACTTATTCCAAGCCGGTTTTCCAGTATTCGGATCATCATGGGAAGTCTTATAAAGTCACGACGTTGGAAGAAACCGAGTATCCGCAATATTATTACATCGGCAGCGATGATGAAGCCGAAATTCCGGAGGGAACAGCCCCGACGCCTGGATTGTCGGTCGCTCCTGTTACTGCAGCTGCGGCAAATGCCGAAGAAACATTGCCGGAAGGGAATTTCACCTACCAGGAAAACTGCAAAGGCGTCACTTTTGAGAAACTGCTGGTCCCATATTTGAAAGATGCCGGGAATATCAGTATCGTTGATCCTTTCCTGCGCAACTACTGGCAGATCAGAAACTTGATGGAGCTGTTCGAAAGTCTGATCAAAGCCAAGGACATGGAAACAGAAATCACGGTCAGCATAGTGACGGGGACGGATAATGTGAGTCCGGAGAAGCAAGTCGATTGGTTTGAACAGATCATTACCGCTGTCATGCCGGCAGGTATTCATCTGAGTTACCGGTTTGATGATACGATTCATGATCGTGAAATAATCACTGACACCGGATGGAAGATCATTCTCGGTCGTGGGTTGGATATTTTTCAGAAATACGATGGGAATAATACCTTTTCTTTGCAGAATTCTCTTCAGGAGTATCGTCCCTGCAAAAATTTCGGTATCACCTATTTACGAATCAAATCTTGATTCATGATCAATCATTGGATCCGTGATTTTGTTTTTTACATGCTTTTGTGATATCACATTGAAAAACATTTCCACGTCCACACTTCGTATATAAGATA
>JAZUCR010000157.1:0-3746 GCA_045639225.1 Victivallales bacterium | reverse complement strand
GGTCAAAGGCACCACCGGCACGCAGGCCAGTTTCATGGAACTTTTCAACGGCGACCATGACAAAGTCCGTCAGCTCGATAAGCTCGTTTCGAAGAAAATGGGCTTCGATTCTTCGATCGCATTGAGCGGACAGACCTACACGCGCAAAGTGGATTTCTTTGTGCTTTCGGTACTCTCCGGGATCGCGCAGAGCTGCTATAAAATGGCCGGCGACATCCGTCTGCTCGCCAACCTCAAGGAGATCGAGGAGCCGTTCGGCAAAAACCAGGTCGGATCGAGCGCGATGGCTTATAAGCGCAATCCGATGCGTTCGGAACGCGTCTGCTCGCTCTCCCGTTATCTGATGAGTCTGCCGGTGAACTGCGCGATGACCCATTCCACGCAGTGGTTCGAACGTACGCTGGATGATTCGGCGAACCGCCGGATCGTGCTAGGCGAAGCGTTTCTGACCGCGGATGTGATCCTTTCGCTGATCGCCAATATTGCCGACGGCATCCAGGTGTGGCCGAAAGTCATTGCCGCGCATATCAATGCGGAACTGCCGTTCATGGCCACGGAGAACATTCTGATGGAAGCGGTCCGCGCGGGCGGCGACCGCCAGGACCTGCATGAAGCGATCCGCACCCATTCGATGGAAGCTTCCAAAGTGGTCAAGGCCGAAGGCAAGCCCAATGATCTGATCGAACGTCTGGCCGCCGATCCGCTGTTCGCGAAAGTGGCGCCGATGTTCAAAGATATTCTGGACCCGAAACTGTTCATCGGCCGCGCCCCGCAGCAGGTTACCGACTATCTGGAAAATACGGTGAAACCGCTGATCGCGGAACTGTCCGCGAAGACCGGACCGGCTGCTGAAGACGAGATCCGGGTGTAAAACCGTTCGGACCGGAGTTCAATCATGCCGCGCAGATCCAGTTCAAAAAAACAACCAAAGGAGATATCCATGGGAAAAATCCTGTCGTCCCTGCTGGTGCCGTTCATCGTGGCGGTGCTGGCTGCCGTTTCCATTTTCATCTGGTATGGCTGCCGGATCGAACCCGGCAACGGAGAAATCGCCGTCCTGATCCGTAAGACGGGGAAAAATCTGCCGCCCGACGCGATCCTGGCGCCCTCGGCCGAATACAAAGGGGTTCAGCTTGAGGTCCTCGGTGAAGGCCGTTACTTTTACAATCCCTACACCTGGGACTGGAAGATCGTGCCCGTGACCGATATCCCGGCGGGCAAATTCGGCGTGCTGGTCCGCAAGTTCGGAAAAGATCTGCCGGAGGGCGCGATCATCGCTCCCGGACCGGATTTCAAAGGCATCGTGCGCGAAGTGCTCGGCACCGGCAAACACCGGATCAATCCCTACGCCTACGATGTGCAGGTTTACGATGACATCCGGATCATGCCCGGCAATATCGGCGTGGTGACCAATCTCGCCGGTAATGATCTTTTTTCCGGGTCGGCGAACGACCTGAAAAACGCCAACGGTTTTCTGGTGGACAATACCCGGAAGGGCGTGCTCAAGGAAGTGCTCAAGGAAGGCACCCACCGGATCAATCCGTTCATCCGGAGCATTTCCATCGTGAATATCCAGAGCCAGCGTTACGAGTTCAGCGGCAAGGACGCGATCGGGTTCATTTCGCTGGACGGTTTTCCGATTTCGCTCGAAGGCACGGTCGAATTCAATATCTCGGCCGAATCCGCTCCGCGGCTGACCCATGAGGTCGGCGATATGGACGACATCCTCAAGAAACTGATCCTGCCCTCGGTCAGCGGTTTCGCCCGGATCGAAGGAAGTAAAAAGAGCGCGACGGAATTCATCGTCGGCGAAAGCCGCCAAGTGTTCCAGAACCAGCTGGAGGTATTTCTGCGCAAGACCTGTAAAGTATGGGGGATCTCGATCAACTCCGTGCTGATCCGTGACATCCTGCCGCCGCAGGAGATCGCGGAGATCATCCGGAACCGGGAGCTGGCGGAACAGGAAGCCAAGAAATTCAAACAGCAGATTGAGCAGGCCAAGAGTGCGTCCGCGCTGGAACAGCAGCGGATGCTGGCGCAGCAGCGCAAGAGCAAGGTTCAGGCGGAAACCGCCCGGATCACGGCTGAGATCGCCGCCAAGCAGACGCAGATGCAGCGCACGATCGAGGCGAAGACCGATTTGGAAACCGCCTCGATCCAATATCAGTCGGCGCAGGCGGCCGCGCAGGCCAAGCTGGTGCTGGCGGAAGCGGAACGCAAGGTTATTGCCGCGAAAAACGAGTCCGAGGTCCAGGTTCTGAAACGCAACGTGGAAGCCTACGGCGGCGGGGATGCTTATGTCCGCGGTCTGCTTTATGAAAAGCTCGGACCCCGGATCCAGTCGATCCTGACCCGCGGTCTGAACGGCGGATTGTTCGGTCTGCCGCTGGCGCCGGCTCAGAACACCATTCCGGGAGGGAAATGACCATGAAAAAAGGAATTGTCATATCTGTCATCATCGTATTTGCCGTTCTGATTCTGGGCTGGGGCTGGTATCAGTGGTTCTGCTGCCGGTTCTTCGTGCCCGCCGGTTATATGGCGGTGGTCACCGCCAAATCGGGCAGCGATCCGAAACCGGGCGAAATTCTGGTGGAACGCGGACAGAAAGGTATCTGGAAAGAAGTGCTGAGCGAAGGCCGGCATTTCCTGGATCCGGTGCTGCATGATGTGCAGATCGTTTCCGCCATTCAGATCCCGATCGGGCAAATCGGGATCGTGACCTCGAAAATCGGCAAGCCGCTGCCTCCGGGCGAGATCATCGCTCCGGATCATACGTTCCAGGGAGTGTGGCGCGATGTGCTCGGTCCGGGCATGTACCGGCTCAATCCGCAGGGCTATTCGGTGGAGATCACCGATGCGGTCAATATCCCGATCGGCTATGTCGGCGTAGTGACCAGTCAGACCGGCAAGGCAGCCATGACGGGCGAATTTGCCACGGTCCGCACCAAAGGCGTGCTGAAAGATGTGCTCCAGCCCGGACTCTATTACATCAATCCCCGGGCGTATCAGGTCAATGTGATCGAGATCGGCATGAATCAGGTGAGCATGACCGGCAAAGAAGGCAGCGTCATCGAAATGAAAAATTCGGTGCGGGCCGCCAGCAGCGCCCTGACATCGCTTTCCAGCAACATCCTGAACCGGCAGCTGCAGCAGCGGATGAACCAGAAACCGCAGAATGCCCCGCAGGTCCGGGCGGTCAACCGGGCGATGCAGCAGGCAGGCCGCCGTTATCAGCCGCGCAATGCCGGACGCGTCAATTACAGCAAAGCCGCTCCGGTCAGAGCAGAGGCCGCAGCGGATTATGCCGCGGCGCCTTCCGCTCCCCCTGCCAAACGCAAGAGTCTGGCTTCGACGCCCGGCTACTCCATCAGCAACTTTGTGGAATTCCCGTCCCGCGACGGTTTCAAGATCCTGATGGATATGACCGTGGAATTCGAGCTGCTGCCGGAAAACGTTTCCCGGATCTACATGCTCTACGGCGACCTGCCGCAGGTGGTGGAAAAGATCATTCTGCCGCAGATCCTGTCAGTTTCGCGCTTGAAAGGTTCCTCCTACAAGGCGCAGGATTTCATCATGGGCGAAGGCCGCGAGACTTTCCAGAAGACTTTGCGCGACGATCTGGTGCGTCTGCTCAAGGAGAAAAACATCATCATCCATAATGCGATTATCCGAAATGTGGCGATTCCGCAGAACATTCTGCAGCCGATTCAGGAATCGAGTCTGGCCAAGGAACAGAACCTGACCAA
>JAZUCR010000156.1:0-4708 GCA_045639225.1 Victivallales bacterium | reverse complement strand
AAACTGAGTGCAGTCGGTGACCTGAACGGCGACGGACGCGACGACGTGGTTCTGAAACATGATGCAGGATTCGCGGGCAGCTGGCTGACCCAGGCCGACGGCATCATGGTGTGGGCCGATCTGGACACTCTGCCGGACGGTTTCGAGATCGTCGGTGCGGGCGACTTCAACGGCGACGACACCGATGATGTGCTTTTGAAGAACGGCAACTATTACGGTGCGTGGCTGGTGAATAACGGCAATGCCGCGGGCTGGATGGGTCTCGGAGATCTGGGAGATGTCACGGTTGAACAGATCGCAGATTTCAACGGCGACGGCAAAGACGATTTGCGGATCCGGACTGCGGCAGGCGACCTCGGCACGCAGCTGGTCATGGGCGAAGACGATCTGAGTTGGAAATATTACGGCAGTGTCGGCTCGGAATGGAGCACTGCGCTGGCTGCGCTCGCCTGACGGCGAACTTCACCGGCTTTCCGCGAACTTCATAGGTCCTATAGGACCTATAAGACTTATAGGTCTGCCGCGCACCACAAGCGGAGACACGAGATCTCACCCGCTGAAAGGAAACATAGCTTGTAATGGAAGATAAGACTTTACCAATGAAAAACAATAAATGGATCTGGTTCGGGCTCGGTCTGCTGTGGGGTGCGGTGCTCATTTTCGCGGTTGGAGTATTTTTCCTGCGCGGAGCACTGATTTCGGAAATCGAATGTCCCCTGCCCTGGGAAAAAGCCGTGGAAGCATTTCCGCAACAGGTCATGAAACAGCCCGGCTGGACCGTGCGGTCCGTGCCCTGCGGCCTGCCTGCACCTGAAAACGGGTCGAGGATCGCGGTGTTCGAGATCTGTTCGCGCAAATATGCCGGGATGATCCTGAAAGATCCCGATTCGCGGAAAACCGCCGCCGTGCTGCCTTGCAAGGTCGCCATCTATGAGCGCGATGGAAAAACCCGGATCGCCCGGCTGAACGCCCCGGTTTTCATGCGTCTGCTCGGCGGCACGCCCGTGGAAGTCTTCCATACTGGGATAACTCCGGAACAAACCCGCATGCTGCAGGGACTCTTCGAAACGAAACCCTGATCAGAAATATTCGATCGGACACTTCGGAATGGAGTTGAGGAAACTCCGTCCGTAATATTTGGTAAGCACGCGCGGATCGAGCATGACAATGATCCCGGTATCGGTTTTACTGCGGATCAGACGTCCCACCCCCTGCCGGAACATCAGCACGGCATTCGGGATGGAATAATCTTCGAAAGGACGTCCGCCCGCGGCTTTGATCCGTTCGCAGCGTGCCTCGGTCAGCGGATGGTTCGGAACTGCGAACGGCAGTTTGGTGATGATCACGTTTCTGAGCGCATCGCCGGGCACGTCGACCCCGGTCCAGAAACTGGAAGTGCCGAAGATCACGCCGTTGGAACTGTTCTTGAATTCCTTGAGCATGGCGGAACGCGACAGAGTGTCGCCGTGCACAAAAAGCTGATAACGGTTCTTCACGAAAAACTCGGTGAGGTTTTCCGCACAGATCCGCAGCATGCCGTAACTGGTGAACAGCACGAAAGCATGACCTTGCGTGAGCTGGACGAAATCGGCGATGGCGGCGGAGGCGGCATCGTTGTAGCAGGATTCCGAGGGCGCCGGCATGGTCTTGGCCAGATAAAGCTTCATCTGTTTCATAAAATTGAACGGGGAATTCAGAATCAGGGTTTTCCCGCCGGAAAAACCGATGCGGTTCAGATAGTAATCCAGCGAGGAATTCACCGCCAGCGTGGCACTGGTGAGCACGACGGGGCAGTCCTGCGCAAAAAGCGTTTTGCTGAGGATCTCGGCCACGTTGAGCGGAGCGGAATACAATTCTTCAGTCATGCCGGATCCCTGGGGCAGATTTCGGCCTTCGATCCAGTAAACGCTGTTTTCGGAATCCTTCATGGCAATGAAATCGGCGATGGATTCCCGGATGGCCATACAGCGGTCCAGCTGGGAATTGAGCTCGGTCTTGAATTCGGGATTCTCCTGTTCCTCGATATATTCCTTGATGCGCCGTTCGAGGTCGGCCAGAGGTTCCGACAAGGTGTCGGTGAAACGTCCGGCCTTGTAAATCCGCAGACATTTGTCCGGCAGGGGCTCCAGCGCCTGGCCGAACTGATCGAAAAAAGCATACGAGAGATCGTGAAGCTTGGCGATCAGACTGCGGATCGCAAGGGAGGATTCGCCGGGTTTGACCAGCATGCCGCGTCCGGTATGAGGATTGAAGAGCCGGTTCAGGAAATAGCGGACCTGACCGGAGGTCAGATGGAGTCCGAGATGTTTGGCGGCATTGTCCTCGAGCGTGTGCGCCTCATCGAAAACTACCGCGGAATAATCGGGCAGCGGGGTCGTTTCCAGATCTTCGAGGGCCCGCATTTTCAGGTCGACGAAAAACAGTGCGTGATTGGTCACCAGGACATCGGCCTTGTCCCATTCGCGGCGGGCGCGCCAGTAGAAACAGTTGCGGAAAAAACGGCAGGAAGGACCGGAACAGGAAGAGGTTTCACTGCAGATGCAGAGCCACAGACCGCGTTCGATCTTGAACGGCAGATCGGGATAAAATCCGGTATCGGAAGACTCGGCCCAGTCGGCGACTTTCTGAACATCGGATTCGAGCTCGGCGACAGGCAGGAATTCATCGCGGAATTCGCCGAGGGCGAGCGCAAGACGGCGGCGGCAGAGATAATTGGCCCGGCCGGCCGCCAGCGCAAAGGAAAAATCCGCATCCATGATCTCGCGGAGCAGCGGCAGATCTTTCCGGACCAGCTGTTCCTGCAGATTGATCGTTTCGGTCGTGACGAGCACGGGCCGCCGCATGGAAAGCGCATGGTAGATGGCGGGAACCAGATAGGCAAAACTTTTGCCGACGCCGGTCGGAGCCTCCACGCAGAGATGTCCGGACTGCTCGAAGGATTCCGCCACCGCAATGGCCATATCCTCCTGCTGAACGCGGCGTTCATACGGCCGTCCGCCGAATTTTACCGCTTCCTTGAGCGGGCTGTCCGCACCGAAAAAATCCCGGGTCGGCTTCAGACAGGAGCTCCGCAGCGGCTCGAATTCGATGTCGTCATCCGGAATTTCGATCATATCGGTCTGCCGTCCCCACAGAAAAAAACGATCAGAGTTCGCCGGCGAGCATCCGCCATTTGGCGATGACCGCTTCAGCGGTTTTCATGGAAAACGGATTCGAGCGCGGAGTATCCTCATAACCGCCGCGTCCGTAATTCCAGGCATTGGGAATGTAACCGCCGCCGTTGCGGTAACTGCCGGTTCCGTTGGCCAGAGCCGCGGTCAGACAGATGCGGTCGGAAAAGATCATTTTCCGCACGGCCAGACCGATCTCGGTGAACGGTTCGCTGGGCAGAGAAGCGAGCATTACGGAACTGCCGAACGCGATCCCGGTCAGATAGAGCCGCTGTTTCTCGCGGCAGCCGGCCTGGTCGAGGAGTTTTTCGGCAAAATATTTCAGCACGGCAGGGGCGCCTTTCGCCAGATCTTCACTGGTCATGTCAGCCCCGGCATTGATGTCCGTGTCCTTGAATTTTTCCACCACGGCGCGGGCCTCGGCGATCTCCTTTTCCGAAATCTCGCGCGGCATGACCGCAACCTCGGCGAAGACGGTTTTCATGGTATCGCCTTCGAGTTCGTGTAAGCCGGACAAAGCGGCGCGGACCGTTTCCGCATAACCGCTGCCGATCCGTTCCGCTTCGGCATAGCAGGTCTGTCCGCGGTCGGAGGAAACATCGAAATGGTTGATATTGCCGGAAGCGCCGATCAGAGCGCAGACCATGCTCCCCGGACCGAGTTCCTTTTCGATGATCCGGCGCAGGAAACCGTTCCAGTCGGCGGAAACGCCGGTCCCGCCGATGGTGTCGGTATGGTTCACGATCGTGCAGAACAGGACTTTGAGCTGACCCTGACTGCGGATGCCCAGCAGCGGAATCTCGGGATCGATCTCGCCTTCCGGACGCACGATCTCGGGATTGAGCTTGCCGGGATTGGTCATCACGCGGCCATTCTTCATCCAGTAGCGGCGGTTGAACAGGAAACGCGCATCGGCAGTCTGTCCGCAGACCAGTTCGCCTTTCTGAAGGTTCCGGAACGCCTCGCAGAGCGCCTCGACCGCCATTTTAACGGCGAACGGCGGATAATCGGGATTGAACGCGGCGCGACCGAAACGGACTTCCGGCCCGGTATGCGTATGGATCGCGCTGATCGTGAGATTTTCACGGGTGATCTCCGTGATGCCGGCCTGCCGGATCCCGTCGAGGATCAGGTCGCACATATACAGCGGAACGGTCACCAGGTCGAAATGCAGGATCGCGGCAAACGCCGGTCCCTGCTTGAACACGACGGCGCGGACTTCCAGATCATCCAGCACATGGTCCCACATCCGGATGTTGAAATATCCGGCCAGGGAGACCGGCACCGCAGGATTGATGCAGCGGCGGGAAATACCGTATTCGATCTTCATAAACTCAATCCGATCCTTTGACCAGCTTCAGCCGGGCGTAATCGGCATGGGCATGGTAGTTGAGTTTGAGCTGACGCGGGAACGCGCTGTTTTCACACCAGGCGAGATACCGTCCGTAATTGTAGCGGCCGACGAGGATCAGCCACGGGGTCTTCTGATCCAGTTTTTCCCCGGCCATGCCGAGTTCATCCAGCGGGATCGCGATCAC
>JAZUCR010000155.1:0-3652 GCA_045639225.1 Victivallales bacterium | reverse complement strand
TGACGATCCGGAAAAAATATCCGAAAACCAGTCTCATCTGCACCGATTCCGACCACAGTGCGGAACTGCTGGATTCCGTCATGAGGACCATGGAGATCCCGTTATCGGAAAAAATAGCCATCACCGGTTTCGGCAATGTATCGCGGCTCCCGATCGCCTCGGTCGATCAGAATCCGGAACGGCAGGGCAGGCTGGCGGTCCAGCAGATCCTGGATTTCCGCCGGCATCCGGATAGATCCTTCCCTTCGATGGTGGAACCGGTGGAAACCTTTCTGGTCCGCGCCGATTATATCCCCACCCGGATGTAACCGCCGGTTTTTGATCACCTGTCCAGCTGCCAGTTCAAACCTCTCAGCCTGGCTGTGCCGCGGATATTTTCATACCACAGCGTAAAGAATGCCCCGTCGTCCAGCCTTGCGGTCGAAGGGTATCCCATATCCCAGCTGGGAGAATCATCGCTGAGGATCATTTCCTCAGACCAGGTTGCGCCATTGTCTTCGCTGATCCGGGCCCGGTTGCCGTTCGGAACTCTGCGGTATCCGTAGGTCATCAGGATCCTGCCGTCGGGCAGGGTCAGGAGATGGGAGGGAGTTCCGAAGCCGATCGGATGCGGCATGCTCCAGGTTTTTCCATGGTCGGCCGATTCCGTTTGCCAAGTCTCGTAATCCGAGAACCGGAAGCTTTGATTCCGGAACTGCACCAGCAGGGTTCCATCAGCACATTCGGTTTGATGTGCCTCGACCCAGTTCCGGCAGCTTTGCCACGGGACCGGCGGCAATTCGCTGATTTTTTTCCAGGTCAGACCATTGTCCATTGAGCGGCAGACGATCATGGGATCGCCCATGCGTGAAGAGACCACGCGCTGCGGATCCAGTTCTTTTCCCGCCCAGAGCAGGGAACCGTCCCGGAGCAGGGTTGGACCGTGCACATTGTTGACGGGAACAAAATATTTCTTCCAGGAAAATCCCCGGTCGACGGACCGGAGCATCAGGAATCCATGTTCCCGGTTCAAATCCGCCAGGGTGATTTTTTCCGCAACGGCTTTCCAGGACGCTGGCATTTCATCCAGTTTCTGGCTTGAGATCGCATCCGTTGCCGTAAAGTAGTTCACCAGCCAGGATCCGTCCGCGGCCAAAGTGATCCCCGCATCCCGGTCATCCAGCGGTCCGCTGCTCAGCCTGGTGCCTTCATCCCAACTCCGTCCCCCGTCAGTCGAACGATACATGGTCACTCTGCCGAACGGGCAGATATGTTTTTCCCGAAAACCGGAACAGACCGCGATCAGCACTCCATTTCCCATATTCGCGACGGTCGGCCAGCCGTGATAATACGGAGAATCGACCGGGCTGACCTGAACGGTGTAATTTACGGTAAAATGAATTTTAGCTACTGCATTCATGACTTGAAGCAAGCTCCCTGCCGATTTCAAAAGTTTCGGCTCTTATTCATTCAATTTTTTTGCGCATCTTTGGTCATTTCGCCGACGATCCTGGTGACGTATTCGGAGTCCGTCATTCCTTTTTCATTGGCGATATCGATGAGCCGGATCGCGGTGGAGACCCGGAGCGAGACCGACATGCCCAGCTGCATCTTATCCCACTTGGCGGCACTGTCCGCGATCTGCTCCGCGCTGAGTCCGGTTTTGGACAGCAGGACGGTTCCGACCAGCCGGTTCCCCGCAGGATTGAGCAGATGACCGTTCGGCATGAAGAAATTCACTTTCCAGTTCGGATACACCTCGCGGAGTTTGGCGGATTCTGCCAGAACGGGACTGTAGACATCCCAGTATTCGCACTGCTGTTCTTCCGCGAGTTTCTTCAGAAACGCATTGTATTCGGAGATCGTCTTATTGTATTTGGAATCCGGATTTTCCCCCAGGGGAAGAATGGAGACGATGACCGGGGTCTTCTTTTCCGACTTGATCGTACTCACCAGCTCCCGGAAGGCATTCTGATATTCCTCGAACGGAGTCTTGCGGATGATATCGCTCTGCCCGAAATTGAGGAGGATGACATTCGCCTTTCCGGGAAGGACTCTTTTCTTATACACATCTATGAAATCCTTTGCCAGCAGCCAGGCGCGGGCCGCTCTGACGGTCTTGATCTTGATCCCGGCATTCTTAAGACCGTCGGAATAGAGCCAGCAGCATCCCATGCGGTAATTCCCGAGTGAGAAGACCGTATCTCCGTAACAGCACACGATATCTCCGTTTCTGACCTCCAGGCAGAGAGCCGGAACAGCGAGGAAAGCGGAGAGGATCAGAGAAAACAGAATGTTGTTGATTTTCATTTGGCATTTCCTTCTTTCTTGAGTTCGTTTTCGATCATGCGGGCAACATAGGCATCCACACTTATATTTTCCGCCATGGCGCGTTTGGTGATTTCATTGTAAGTGCTCACATCCATCTGATACGGAACCGCCCTGATCCGTTTCTGCCACGCCTTTTCCGCGACCTCGATCTGCTGTTCCGTCAGGCCGAACGCCTGCAGCAGCGCTTTGGCCATGACCATGTCGCCCCGGATTGTCATGTGCAGACCGTCTTTGGTCAGCATGTTTTTGTCTTTCATTTTCGGATATTTTGCTTCCAGCGCACGGCGGGCCTCCTTCATGGGAATATTGACTTCCGCGATTTTGCAGTTATGACTTTTCGCCAGTTCCCGCAGAAATTCATTGTAGGGCAGCATTCTGGTATTGGTCGCATTGTCCAGTTTTTCCCGGACCAGACTTGCCGTCACGATATAGACGATGATCCCCGCTTTCTGAGCGCGTTCCACCATCTCGGTCATGTTCTTCTTGTATTCCGCAAGGGGAATTCTCTGTCCGATGTCGTTGACTCCGCTGTTCAGGGTCAGCACCTGCGGCTTCTTGCGGATGACCGAATCGATGCGTTTGACCATATGACGGGAACTCTGATTGCACACGCCCGCATGGATCCCTCTGATCACGATCCCGTTGGCTTTCAATCCATGCATCACCAGTTTGCAGTATCCGCTGTCCCAGAATCCCATATCGGAAATGGAATCCCCCATGAATGCGATGGAAACACCTGATTTGATCTCCGGCTCCAAAGCCTGAATACTTCCGGAAAGCAGAATGCCGGCAGCTGCCGTAAAAAATGCTTTCCCCGTTCTCCTGGTGAAATGAATCATAAAACAACCTCCTGTTTCTTATTCTGAAAATTCAGCGAAATGAGCTGTCTGCAGTTCCTTGAGAAGAGGCGCTTCCCCCAGCAGGGATTTCACCTGTTTCCGTTCCAGCAGCAGGAGCAGCCGGGTGAAAAGTTCCCGGTGCGCCTGACAGGTCATCATGTGACGGATGCAGGTCATCTCCTGCAGGGCGTGCGCATCTTCCGGATCCTTGATCAGGGTTTCATGCTCGAAGATCCCGATCCAGCTGAACGGATTGCGCATATTTACGGCACACCACACATCAAACCAGTGCTGTCCTTCTTCCAGCATCAGCCTGCTGATTTTATTCAGATAATCGAAATACCAGCTCCTTTGTTTTCCCCCCAGAACATGGATCTGCCAGGGATCCGGTCTCAGTACATACGGCGTGATCTCCACGGCAAAGGCGCCCTTTCCGTCAAAGTCGATCAACGGAAGATAACCGCTCCACCAGAATTTCGAGGGATCGTAATCCTCTTTCTTAT
>JAZUCR010000154.1:0-3899 GCA_045639225.1 Victivallales bacterium | reverse complement strand
GAAACGTTTTCCTTCCCGGTTCATGCTGAAATATTCCGGATGCGCCTTGAAATATTTTTTCGGATTCAGGAAATAGTAGAAGTTGTGGCTCCCGTAATACCGCGTGGTGGACCGCGGCCAGTATTTCATGTGGCCGTAATCGCCGGAAGCGCCGATCCGCTTGCGGAAAGCCCGCTTCTTTGCGATCACCTCCGGCTTCAGCACCCAGGAGCTGTGGTAATCATCGAAAATTTCACGTGAATCGAACGACGGCTGTTTCCGGATATCGATCTCTTTCAAGGTCAGATTCGGATCCTTCGGGATCACCGTGGTGTCCCACGCATACCAACGGCAGCCGAACTGGGTTTCCAGCAGGTCGTACACTCCCAACTGGACCGCATGACGTTTGCCTCCCGCAATTACCAGATCTTTTCCGAAATTCCGGATCAGCCATTCCTCCGGCGCCAGTTTGGCACTGTCGACCCCTTGTTTGCGCGTAAACGCGGTATTGCCCAGCCAGATGGCAGGACCCGAAACACCGGCTTCGTCTTTGACCAGCGGAAAATCCGCACCGGTGATCTGATCCAGATGCAGTTTCAGTTCTTCCGCGGCTTCTTTCTCCAGTTCGGAATAAACGATTTTATAACCGGTTTTTCCGTCTTCGGCTAATTTCAATGGGGCGGCTGTCAGCAGCAGTGCTGACAAGCTGAGTACGGTAAAAAACAATTTCTTCATAAAACCTGTTCTCCCGTTTGAAACAGTATCACTTTATGATTTTTTCCAGAAAGATATTCCGGATCGATTCGATATCCGCCCGCGAGACGCCGATTTCCAGCAAATAGGCTTCCGCCTTTTTCCGGTAAGGATCGGTCTTGTTTCCATATTCGTCCAGCTTCCGGATCAGAAACTGGAAACCCTTGCCGTTTCGCGAACGCTTTCCGTATTTACTGAAACTCGTCAGTTCGAATTCCGTGAACAGATCTTCGTCATCCAGTCCCAGCAGGGCTTCCAGGAGGAACATGGCAGCTCCGGTCCGGTCCGCGCCGCCTGCACAGTGACAGTAGGCCGGATAAATGGAACGATCCGCCAGCAGGTGAAACAATTCGGCGATATTTTTCTTTGATTCAGGCTTGACATAGTCCCGCGGCGGGAACGGCAGCAGTATATGGCGGACCCCGAGTTCTTTCAGCGGGTATTCCGCCAGTCCTCCTTCGATCCCTCCGAAAGTCCGAAGATCGATATCCGTTTTCAGCTTGAGTGTTTCGGCAATCACCTGTTTCCCTTCCGCGGTCAGATGCGCCCCGCGGTCAAACTCGCCGCCGCGGTAAAGCAGTCCCTGACGGATCTTGGATTTTCCATCCGCGGTTTTCCATCCGCCGATATCGCGGACATTGGATACATCGGGCATTCTGATCCAGCGGGGAACCTGATCCCTCGTATAAAGCTGCACTCCTTTCCGGAGCAGTTTTCCATTTTTCAGCCAGACATCCAGACAGCAGGTATAAGCGCACCCGGTCTTGAGATTTCCGATCGAGATGCGGTTGGACCCGGACACCTCTTTCCGGATCACTTCGCCGCCGCCCGCGAGAACAAAATACGCCTTTTCCGCATCCGGCGGCAGAGTCCACGTGTATTCCACGAACACCGGATGGGAATTCTCCGCTCCTCTGCGCGGCGGTTTCAGCACATCATGCCAGATAACGGATTTATCGTTTCTCCGGATTTCCGATTGCTTCATGAAATCCACATGATTCGGATGGAGCAGGGATATCGCTCCGGCCGGACCGTTCAAACGGATCTCATCCGTTTTCGGCTCCACGGCCGTTAAGGGGAGGACCCCGAAAACCAGAACGGCCGCCGAAATCGTTTTCCACAGAAAATACATCAGATTCACCATAGGTTTGACAATATTTTATTTTATCTTCTTTTCCGGTTTGACTAACAGGACCTGATCCCACCAGATCCGGTCGGGCTGTTTGGAACCTTGCACATAGGCCGGACCGGTGAATTTCAGCGACACCCAGACCTCCCAGACGTTCAGACCGGGCATGCCGTCATCGGGCTGCCAGACCGAACCCAGAGGACATTGGCAGCGCCAGTAATAGATCCAGACAAAAGATCCGGGGAAAATCCGGCAGACGCCGATCCGGTACCAATGATATTTTTCATCTTCTTCCGCCTCGTCTTTCAAATCCCCGCCGATCGCGCTTTTTGAAGCCCGGTCCACTACGCCGGTTGCGGTCGAATACATGGTACCGATGCCGGGTTTGACCAGACTGTGAATGGTGGCTCCGTTCCGCCCTTTGCGGGGCTTCGGCGTAATCAGCGCCTTTCCAGTAACGGAATCCGGATCATCCACGAACTGATCGGGATAACCAATGCCGTTGTGCCATTTCAACTGGGGCCAGCCAAGCATTTTCACTTTCCGGTTCTTGAATTGTTCCGGCACCGGCAGGTTCAGTTTGATGAAACAGTTCAGATCCGAACGCAGTTTTTCCCGCATCTGTTTCTGACGGTCCATGGCTGGTTTGAAGTCGGTATTGTATTCTTTCAGCAGTCTTTCACGGATAGCGGCATAACGGGTGGTCATCTTTTCCCGGTCGCCGATCTTCCAGTCGGTGTTCCGCAGGATCACAAACATCGGTGAAAGCATTTCCCGCTCCACATGATCCCGGTAAACCGTGCCCGGTTCCGTAAGGCGGTATGCCTGTTCCAGATCCTTCCAGCATTCGCGCATAAACCCTTCCGTGCAATACGGACGGGAGGGATTGACCGAGGTCATGCGTTCTTTCACCGCCGCCACTGCTTCTCTCAGCCGGTCCAGGAATGCCGTCATCGGCTTTTCCGCCGGACCGTAATAGCCTTTCATGAAATCGGCGATCAGTTTTTTCTCATCCAGCGAAACATCCCACATCAGCTTCAACCCCAGATAGGACTCCAGCGGGGCAAAATTCTGCATATTGTCGCCTTCCGGCACCTGGAATTCGGCAAAATACATCGTGACTCCGTTCCGGTGATAATACCGGATCTCCGGCGCGATCGCATCCACCATGGTTTCGACCCTGGCCGGATTGAAGAACTGGCCTCCCATATTCCAGTAGACCCGGGCAAACAGATTTGCTCCGGTTTTCGCCCAGCGGTCGAACTGCGCTTTCTGTCCCGCATTGACCGGATGTGTGATCGGACGGTAGCAGTCGTTGTAGCCGTAAAGATTGCACCACTTGATGATGACATTCTTTTCGGGACGGATGCTTACCGGCGGTTCCGTCCAGGTGGCATACGACTCCGTCCGGATCAGGAGCTCCGGATACTTTTCATGCACCCGCCGGGCTATGTCGTTGACGAAATCAAGGAGCAAGCCCATTTTCCGTTCCTTCTTTTCGACCAACGCACATTTTGGGCACAGGCAGAGCCTTCCATCGTTGTCCATCGGCGAAAGCGAATAGATATCCGGCCACTTCGGTTCAGGCAGATTTTTCCGGTCTGATGCAATGGTTTCCAGCATTTTGGCTGTCACGATATTGCGCACCTCCGGATTGGTCAGGCAGAAATTCCCGCCGTTCATCACCGCATCAAGCGTCCCGTGGAAACGTTTTCCTTCCTCATTCATGCTGAAATATTCCGGATGCGCCTTGAAATATTTCTTCGGATCCAGGAAATAATAAAAGTTATGCACGTCATAGTAGCGTTTGGAATGTCTCGGCCAGTATGCCTGATGTCCGTAATCGCCGGACCCGCCGACCCGCTTGCGGAACTTCTTTTTCGCTGCACGGATGTCCGGCTTCAGCACCCAGGAACTGTGGTAATCATCGAAAATTTCACGCGAATCGAATGACGGTTTTTTGCGGATATTGATCCCGTTCAGGGTCAGATCCGGATCCTTCGGGATCACGGTGGTGTCCCACGCATACCAGCGGCAG
>JAZUCR010000153.1:0-4673 GCA_045639225.1 Victivallales bacterium | reverse complement strand
GCGGGGATGCTGCTGCCGGCCCTGAATGCCGCCAGAGAAAAAGCCAGAGCGACCAATTGCACCGGCAACATCAGACAGTTCTCGATCCTGTTCGCCAATTATACCCATGACAACAGCGATTGGCTGCCCCCGGGCCGTTACAAGGTAAACGGCTATTGGCAGTCCTGGTCCCTGCTGATCCTGGAATATCTGGGAAACTACAAGGGCTTGAGCTGGACTTACGGCATTTCGCCGAAATTCCCCAAGGTTTTCCGCTGTCCCTCTTTTCCGGAAACCGAATGCACGTTTCCTACGAATGTCAGTTCCCATCTGCAGTACGGAACCAACCAGCATTTGATTTACCAGGATATCATGACCAGTATGCGGGATCGGAAAGTGATTAAAAAAGCTTCCACGCTGCTTTTGCTGGGTGAACCCAGACCCGCTTGCAAATTCAGTAATGCCAGCGGACACTATACGGTATCCAACAAATCTAATCCAATGAATTATATTCTTGATACTTCGGACAATTATTATCTGCCGCGTCCGGCTCACAGCAAGAAATTTTCCAATGTCCTGTTCGTCGGCGGCCATGCCGCTTTGCTGAACAACATGGATATGGTCGACAGCAAGATCTGCCAGTTCACCTTGGACTGAAATCATTTGCGTTTTATTTACCATCAGGAAAGGATCACCCGATGAAACAACTTCTGACTGTTCTGTCCGGTTTGCTGGTGTTTGCTCTCGCCGGCGCCGATTTCACTGCCGTTCCGATCGTTTTTTCACCTGAAGCTTCGCCTCTTGAGAAGGCGGCTTTGAAAGATTTGCAGGAATGTCTGCAGAAAGCCACCGGTAAAAAGTTCCCGCTGCTGACCGAGGCTCAGTTCAAAGGGAAACGTTCCATTCAGGTCGGTTTTACGACAGGTTCGGTCAAATATTTCGCCGGGGAAAAATATCCTTCGAGGCAAAGCTGGCGCATCAAATCCACGCCCGATACGCTGTATATCACCGGCGGGAGTCCCACCGGCGTGGCGTACGGAATTTACGATTTCCTGAACCGGAACGGCATTTATTTCCTGACTCCGGACTGCACTGCCGTTCCCCGGATCGCCAAACTGGAATGCGGCACGCTGGATGTCAGACAGTCCCCTTCTTTTGAGGTGCGGCGTCTTTACCACGGCCTGTATTTTTCCGCCGACTGGAAGAATACCGCGAAGCCGTATCAGATCAATGATTACCGGCGGCGGAACTTTGAAATGGCCGAGCGGGCTGACCAGCCGGACAGATTCCGCGTTTCCGGCATCACCAAGTCTGACTGTCATACTTTCTACTTTTATCTGCCTCCGGCCAAATATGCCAAAAGCCATCCTGAATATTATTCCATGGACCGCAGCGGTAAACGGGTCTGCAATCCACGTGTCGGCACTCAGTTATGCTTCAGCAATCCCGAAGTCCGGAAACTTCTGGTCAAACAGCTGCTGGACTGGATCGAGCAGGACCGCAAAAACTGCAAAGCGAAAAATTTGTGCTTCCCCATGCTTTACGATTTTTCCCAGCAGGACTGCTGTTCATTCCTGTGCTATTGCAAACCTTGTCAGGCCCTGATCCGCAAATACGGCAACGATACCGGTCTGCTGCTGGATATGGTCAATGAAATGGCCCGGGCGGCCGCCAATAAATATCCCGGAGTCTATATCCAGACTTTTGCCTATGTCAATACGGAGGTCCCTTCCGAAAAGATCAGACCGGAGAAAAATGTCGTTATCAAATATTGCGATGTCTATACTTCTTCCAACTGTTTCTATCCGGTCCGCAAACAGGCGCCCCGCAGAAAACTTTTATGCGGATGGCTGAAGCAGACTCCCGATGTCTATTTGTGGGACTACTGGAACATGGCTGGTTTCGAGGGAGCACGCGAGCCGGGAATGATCGTGGATGCCGCGATCGACGATTTGAAATTTTTTCGTGAACAGAAAGTCCCGGCGCTCTTCATCGAGGCGGAAATCGCTCCCTACCGTCCTCAAAGTTTCATTTTCCTGCAATATTTCCTGGGCTATCAGCTGATGAAGGACGTGTCACAGGATGCGGAGAAACTGATCGGCCTTTACATCCGGAATTACTACGGTCCGGCCGCCGCCGAGATCCGCTGTTATTTTGACATGCTGCGGACTGCCGTCGGAAACACGGGTCCCGATCTGAATAAGAATTATTCCTTCAATACGATCCCCTTTCTGCTGGAATGCCATGCCGTTCTTCGGAAAGCTCTGGAGAAAGCCGGCAGCAATGCGGCTTTCCGCAAACGGGTCCTGGATGAAATGAACGTGGTTTCCTATGCCCTGATCCGCAAGACTCAGAATGAAAAAGTTTCCGGATTGGACCGGAATAAATTTATCAAAGAATACCGGGACAATATGATCTATGCCATGGATCATAACTGGATGGTCACGCCTGCGGGCAGGAAACGTGCCCTGACTTCCTTGGACAACGATGTCGCTTTCTTCAACGTGAATTATCCTCTTCCGGAAGAACTTGCCGGCCGTCCTGCGGAAAAGATCCATCGGCTCGGCTACCCTCAGTTCCCCTATGGATTTTCCGATGCCAGAATCCTGCACGATCCCGCGTCCGATATGGCTAAATCCATTGCCTACCTGCCTGTTGACCAGAACAAACACACGAAAAATTTTCTCCTGGGGCTGTATGACAATTTCGCCCGAAGATCTCTGGGCCGCTGCTCGATCACTCCGGCAGCGCAGGATGAAAAATATCACTGGTACAAACTGGGGAAATTCAAACTGGGCAGGGATACGATCATCTGGGGATCCGCTTCCTGGCACATGTCGATCTATCTGAAAGAATTTTTTGTGAACGACGACGGTGCCGACGAGAAAACCAATCCCAATATCTGCGAGGTGTGGGTCAGCGTTCGTTTTACCGGTCCGGCTTACAACCGGGGCTCCAAAAATCCCAACGGGGTCTATGTGGATAAAATCGTCTTATACCGTCACTTTTGAGTTTCCCGCTCAGCTGATCCGGCAGAGCGAACGCAAATTCAGCCGGCATCCGGAATGGGCCGCGCTCCAGGAGCAGGAATGAATCCGGAAAAATTACACCGCGGAGATCTCCCCGCGCCAAATCGCGCTCGAAATCAGCCGCCCTTTTCCAGGGCGCGGAGCTGATCTCGGAGCTGGGCGGCCCGTTCAAATTCCAGGTTTTCCGCTGCAGACAGCATCTCTTTTTCCAGCGCTTCGATCAGTTCGGGCACACTGAGGCCTTCCCAGTCGGGCTGTTCGGTCCGGACCACTTTGCCCTTGCGTCCGCGCATGGAACGCGATGATTTGAATGCCGCCGGTTCCTCGCGCAGCATCGCGGCGGTCTCGCGGAGATCTTCCGCATTCCATGAAGTGGTTTTCTGCGAGGAAGTCGACGACAATCCCAGCACATCGGTGATGGTCTCGCGTTCGGCTTTGAGAATGGTTTTCGGCGTGATATGATGTTTTTTATTGTAGGCGATCTGTTTCTCGCGGCGGGCCTTCGTGGTGTCGATCAGCGCCTTCATGCTGTCAGTGATATGATCGGCATACAGGATGACCCGGCCTTCGGCATTGCGGGCGGCGCGTCCGGATACCTGCACCAGCGAGCGGGAAGACCGCAGGAACCCTTCCTTGTCGGCATCGAGAATGGCCACCAGTTTCAGTTCGGGCAGGTCGATCCCTTCGCGCAGCAGATTGATCCCGACGATGCAGTCGAAATCGCCGCGGCGCAGTTCGGTGAGGAGCCGCACGCGTTCGATCACATCGATCTCCGAATGGAGATATTTTACACGGAGGCCGAGATCGCTCAGATAATCGGCGAGCCGTTCGGCGCTTTTCTTGGTCAGCGTGGCGACCAGCGAACGACCGCCGGATTCGGTGCAGCGGCGGATCTCTTCCATGACGTCGTCCACCTGTCCTTCCAGAGGCCGCACTTCCACCGGAGGATCGAGCAGACCGGTCGGGCGGACCACCTGTTCGACCACGCTGCCGCCGCAGAGGTCCAGCTCATATTGTGCCGGGGTGGCGGAAACGAAGATCACATCGCCGAGCAGCGAGGTGAATTCTTCAAATTTCAGCGGCCGGTTATCCAATGCAGATGGCAGCCGGAAACCGTAATCGACCAGCATCTGTTTACGGCTCCGGTCGGCTTTGTACATCGCCATGATCTGCGGGATCGTGGCATGGGATTCGTCGATGATCGTGATATAATCCTTCGGGAAGAAATCGAGCAGGCAGAACGGCCGTGAACCGGGAGCGCGTCCGCCGAGATGGCGCGAGTAATTTTCGATGCCGGGACAATAGCCGATCTCGCGCATCATCTCCATGTCGTAATTGACGCGCTGATAGAGGCGCTGCGCCTCCACGAGTTTGCCCTGCGATTCGAACCAGGCGACGCGTTCGCGCATTTCCTCCATGATCCCGTCCATGGCGGCGCGGATCCGTTCCTGCGGCAGCACAAAATGGCGCGGCGGAAAAATCATCACCGATTCGGGCCGCGACCGCACGCGTCCGGTCACCGGATCGCAGCGGGACAGCGTTTCCACCGAATCGCCCCAGAATTCCACGCGCAGGATCTCCTCTTTCTGCGGCAGGAAAATATCCACATTGTCGCCGCGCACGCGGAACTGGCCGCGTTCCGGCGCCATGAAGTCGGATCGTAGC
>JAZUCR010000152.1:0-11745 GCA_045639225.1 Victivallales bacterium | reverse complement strand
GAGGCCGCTTTCAGCTGGGCGGTGAAATTAGCTTCCTTTTTGGAGCCGACATGTCCGTCGACATAAAGGGCATTGAGCATCTTCTTCAGCATGTGCGCCGGACCTTTTTCCGGATGGTTGACCAGACTGCAGGTGGAGCTGTAGTAATCCCAGTTGTTCAGCTCCTGAAGGGAAAAATTCATTGAGGACCCGCGGGAAATGTCCGCATAAAAGATAAACCTGGAACCCTGTCTGATGGATTCCGGTTTGAAATAACCGCCATAGCTGATGGTGCCATGCTGCTGTATTTTCCAGTATGGTTTATATCCCAGACTGGGCGGCGTACGGCCGAGATAAACGTTGACTCCGTAATCGGTTACACAACTGGTGTGGATGGTGCGGGATCTGGAAGGACAGGCCAGAATACCTTTCGGTAACTGCGGCTTGTTGGCAATGAATTCAGAAAAAGTGTAGCCGGTCAAATATTTCCCGTCGATCAACGCTTTGAAATAGAAATATGTCGTGCTGTAATCCGGTCCGGTCACGCTTTTCCCATTCGGCAGGAAACTCCAGCCGTCATAATCGTTGGCGTAGCTCAAATGCATCAGTCCGTGCTGCTTGAGGTTCGAGGTGCAGCCGGTGGATTTTGCGCGCTCTCTGGCTGTGTTCAGTGCCGGCAGCAGCATGCCCGCCAGGATCGCAATGATCGCGATCACGACCAGGAGCTCTATCAGCGTAAAGCTGCGCTTTTGCTGAAAAAAGGAGAGATGAGGTATGAGAGAGGGTGTGGCAAAATGTTTTTTGTCTTTCTGCATGATGACTGTCCTTCGTGTCATTGGTTGAAACAATATGACTGATTTTATACTCATCCTGTAATTATACATCAAAAAACTGATTTCGTCAATGGTATCAAATCAAAAAATCGGAGAAAATCCCGTTTCCTCCGTTTCTGTTTACTTACAGGAGCATTTTCCCCCAACTCCGCTGACTCCATACGGCTCCAGCCGGGAGATGGATCCGAAAATGAATCTCTCCCCGGCAAAAAAAACGGTTTTTTTCCGAAAAAACGGTTGATTTTGTCTGCGTCGGTGATACAGTAACCTATCCGCAAAAAACAGCAAAACAACTGAAAGTCGATCGGCTTTATGAATGCGCTGGCCGGTTCTGCCGGCACCTCTTTCTTCTGCCGGGATCTCTGTGAAAGAACAGAGGTCCGTTTGTCCTGCAGCCGCAATGAAAAACGGAAGGAGCGGTACGCAGAATGACTACGAGTTCTCATGCCAACAGAACAGCCAAGACCCGGATCCGGCTCAAGATCTACATCATGCTCATTGTCGGCGGCGTACTGATCATGTCCGTGCTGGGCATTTCCCTTTTCATGTTCAAGATCGAAGACACGGTCTACTGCGAGGGCGTCATTGTTCCAGAGCACACGTTCGAGATCGTGGGGCATATCGACGCACATGTGAAGAAATTCAATCACCGCATGGGCGACGATGTCAAAAAAGGCGACATCCTGGCCGAGCTCGATTCCCGTTCGTATGAATCCGATGCGATCGCTCTGGAATCCGCGATCACCGAACTGGAAGCCGAGCTGGAAGTGGAGAAAGCCGCGCTGGAGATCCTCAAGAAGGAGCCTCTCCCGAAGGACCTCTGGTTTTCCAAGACCAATGTGCTGGAACGGAAGAAACTGGCGGACGTTACCCGCGACCGGCTGGAACGTTCCCGCAAACTGCAGCTGGTCAGCGCGATTTCCAAGGCCGAATTCGAAAAGATCGAGCTGGAAGCGATCCAGCGGGAAGCTGACCTCGCACGGGCTGAGGAAAATCTGCGCCGCGTCGAAAGCGGTCTGGGTCCGAAATATATCGAAAAAGCCAAACGCGATATCGAGCTGGTGACCGCGAAGATCAAAGGCAAAAAAGCCGAACTGGCATTCCTCCGCAAGCGGATCGCCGAATGCCGGATCGTGGCGCCTGCCGACGGCCGTATCGTCCGGCTCCAGTGCAAAGACACCTGGTATGTGGCCCGCGGCAAAGTGGCGGCGGTCGTCGCCTCCGGTACTAAAGTCCGGGCCATCGCCAAGATCAGCCCGACCGTGATCCGCAAAGTCAAACCGGGCCAGAACGTCCGTGTCACCAGCGATGTTTATAACAAATATCAGTATGGCAACTTCAACGGCGTGGTCAAATGGATCGGCGATATCCCGCTGAATACCGAGACCGGCGGCCGCATTCTTTATCCTGCCGAGGTCGAACTCGATCCCGAAGGCTATGTGTTGAAATACGGATCCGGCGTCGAACTCGCCATCATCACCGGCAAACAGCCCGCGATCTATGCCCTGCTGAATATGAGCGATGAGGATTTCCAGGAGATCCGTCGCAAACGCGCGGCCCACCGCAAGGCCGCCGCTTCGGAAAACCTGGACCTGAACGACCTCAAAGCGCAGAAATAACCGGAGCTGTTCTTATGCTGCAGCGCACCCCCGCACGATGGTGGATCCCCGAAGACGGATCGTCCGTCCGCTGTATGCTCTGTCCCCGGCAATGCCGGATCGCTCCGGATAAACGCGGTTTCTGCGGCGTCCGCGAGAATGTCGGCGGCTCCCTGATGTCGCTGGTCTACGGCTACCCGGTCGCCATGCAGAACGATCCGATCGAAAAGAAGCCGCTGTATCATTTCCTGCCCCGGACCCGCATTTTTTCCATCGGCACTTTCGGCTGCAATCTGGGCTGTCTTTTCTGTCAGAACGATTCGCTGTCCCGGGGCATTCCGCAGGATTCCATGCCGCTCCGTTACCGGCAGCCGTCGGAAATCGTGGACCTCGCTCTGATGGAGCGCTGTCAGTCCATCGCTTTTACTTACAACGAGCCGTCTGTTTTTGCCGAATACGCCGTGGATGTCGCCAAGCTCGCGCACCTCGCCGGACTGAAAACGGTTTTCGTCTCCAACGGGTTCATCTCCCCGGAAGCCGCGAAAGATATCTATCCGCATATCGATGCCGCCAATATCGACATGAAAGGTTTTTCCGAGGATTTTTATTCGGACCTGTGCAAAGCTTCCCTGCAGCCCGTGCTGGATTCGATCGAATTCTTCCACAACACGCTCGGCCGCCACGTGGAATTGACCAATCTGGTGATCCCCGGCAAAAACGATTCTCCGGAGCTGATCGATGCGTGGCTGGATTGGGTGGAACAGAAACTCGGATATGATGTGCCATTGCATTTTTCGGCGTATTTCCCTGCGTATCGATTCCGGATTCCGCCCACTTCGCCGGTTCTGCTCCGCCGTATCGGCAGACACGCACAGGAACGCGGCTTCCGCCATGTCCACCTCGGAAATATCTGACCCAGGGGTCACTTTTGCTGTGTAAGTCTGCTTTTCTTGAATGGCGGACTGTTGATGCCGCAACGTTGTTCTGATAATTCCACAGCCAAAAGATGTCCTGTTTAGCTTTTTTCAAAATGCTCTGTTCCTCATATGGGTAGGTTAATGCTTACAGCATATTTTACCTGTAAAATTGCATTTTTTCAAACATCAAAATATTACTCGCATTTTCGGTGTCTTTCTCGAAAACGATGGATCCAGGGGGATCATCAGGCAATGATTTAGCTTTGAGATAATCCACCGGAATCGAAAAGTTTTTCCCATCCAACATAAAGGCCGTTGACGTTTGCTTCATAAGCTATTCCTCCTCCGGTTTTTCGGAAACGACGCCGAGTTTATGCCCGAAAAGCCCCTTTATCTCATGCAGGTAATTTGTATCGTTGGGGGCATAAAGTCAAGCAGAGTTGCGAAAAAACTTCCCGACCGGGTGCATTTTCGTGGTTGATCCGAGATGGACACCGGCTCCCTTTACAACATTTCTACTGAGAACTTTTACTCGTTTGCTGCAAAGTTTGCAGTATAATGAGAATTTTTGCTTGACATCTGCAAAGTTCGCAGTATATTGTAGGAAAATGAATGTCAAGGCAACTACGCGGAGGTGGTCAGATGATTCTTCGGGAACACTACTTGCAGCAGATGCGTCCTTTTTATGACAGCGACCTGATAAAAATCATCACAGGGATCAGGCGTTGCGGAAAATCCGTGATCATGCAGCAGGTCAGAGACGAGATTCAGAAAAAAACATCCGATATCGTTTATTTGGAATTCGAGAAACGCGAGGTGAGAACGCAGCTGCCGGATGCGGATTCCGTGCTGGCGTATGTGAACGAGAGAAGAAAGTCCGGCAGATGCTACGTGTTTCTGGATGAACCTCAGGAAATCGACGGATGGGAGGAGGTTTGCCAATCACTGAGGCTTCACGGAGACTCCGTTTTTGTAACGGGCTCCAATTCCAAGGTTCTCTCGAAAGAATATGTGAAATCGCTGAGCGGCCGTTTCGTCTCTTTCCGCATCCGTCCTTTTGTTTACCGCGAACTGCTGGAATACGCACGGGAACTGGGGCGGGAAGTCACGCCTCTCGATTATCTGATTTGGGGCGGTTTCCCCAAGCGGCTGGAATTTTCTGGTGAAGCGTTGCGGCGATATCTGGAGGACTTGGACGAAACCATCATTTACAAGGATTTGCTCGTCAGATTCAAAATCCGCAAGGAGGCCCTTTTTCGGAGCGTGGCGGATTTTGTCCTGCGCTCCAATGCACGGATCGTATCAGCAAACTCCATCTTCAAAGCCGTCAAGCAGGGTCAAAAGTGCTCGGAAAACACCATTCAGAAGTTTATCGGATATCTCGAAACGGCTTATGCCGTCGATTTTGTGGAGCAGTACTCCACTCGAACCAAGCAGCTGCTCTCTTTCTATCGCAAATGCTATGACAGCGATGTTTCCCTGAACTCCATCCGCTGTCCGGACAATCGGTTCGACCTCGACCACAATCTGGAAAATGCCGTTTACAACGAACTGCTGTATATGGGTTATCAGCTGCATGTCTATAACAGCGGGCGCGGCGAAATCGACTTTCTGGCTCAGAAGGATAACCGAAAATATTACATTCAGGTTGCCTACAGCGTTGCCGATGACAAGGCGTATCAACGTGAATTTCGGGCGTTCGAGAATTGCGATCCGCTTTCACAGAAGATTCTCATCACGAACGATGAACTCGACTATTCAACAAGTATTGTGCGACATATTCATTTTCGTGATTTTCTCACGATGCAGAGCCTTGAGGGATGATCTCCGCTCTTCCGGCACCGGGGAGACGATGATGGGGGCAGGAAAAATATATTTGCAAAGTTCGTCGCTCCGGGGTTGTTTCAGTTTCTGCCGGCTGGCGCGGTCCAATAACGCATTGTTGCTGCTGAAACTTTTCCGCTTCCGTTCCGGACTTGAATCCGGGCGGTTTTGAGGTATATTACCGGATCATTCATTCAGCAGAAGGATCACAGTGAAAATGAGTGCAAATCAGTCTCCCCGGGTCAATCTCCATACTCATACCTGCCGGTGCAAACACGCAACTGGCACGGTCGCCGATTATTGTCGGGAGGCGGTCAAGGCCGGAATCTCCATCCTCGGCTTTACCGATCACTGTCCGTTTCCCGACGGAGAATACGGCGATTCGCGCATGGATTTTTCTGAAATGCCCGATTATATCCGCGAGATCGAAGAGGCCCGGCTGCAGTTTCCGCAGCTGACCATTCTGTCGGGGCTGGAACTGGACTATCGGCCGATCCTCGGAAAACAGTTTTTCGTGGATGAATTCATTGATAAATATTCGTTGGATTATGTGATCGCCGGCGCCCATCATCTGCCGGCCGCCAACGGACGTCCTTACCTGCATGCCGCCTGGGAAAATCCGATGTCCCTGCCCACTTTGCATGGCTTCGTCCGTGAATCAGTCCGGGCCATGGAACTGGGAATAATCGAATTTCTGGCGCATCCCGATCTGACCGCCTGCAGTATTCCGTGCTGGACGCCGGAAGTCCGGTCCGCTTATCTGGATATCATCGATGCCGCCGCGGCGCTGAATATCCCGCTGGAGATCAATGCCTACGGTCTGCGCAAGAAATGGATCGAAACGCCGGAAGGCTGCCGCCCGATGTATCCCTGGCGCCGTTTCTGGGAACTGGTCGCCGAACACGGCGGCATTACCGTCGTCGCATGTTCCGATGCGCATCGTGCGGAAGATGTCTGGGGCAATCTCGACGATGCGTTTCAGCTCGCCCGGGAATGCGGGCTCACCGTGGAGAATGATCGTGTTGCCCGGCAGATCATCAGCCGCAGTAATGGTACCGGTCCGGAGCTTTGATTTTCCGTCTGTGGAAACTTCCCGTTTTATTGTGAAAAGTTCGTTTCGATAACAAAACAGTCAGAAATTACAATAAAACGACCCTTGCTTCATGTCTTTTTGAGCGTATATTGCTTTTCAAGGCAATGACCACTGGCGAGGATGTTACAAAAATGTTAAAAAATAACATTTTGTGAATAAAAAAACAATGCCTCGGTGTTTTTTGGCTTGAACCGCTGAAAAACCGGGGTATAATATCGGAGAAAAACAAAATCGGAGGTTGAAAATGTGCAGCTGACGGGTCGTCGGATTCGCAAAAACAGAAAAATTGATCAGTTAAATCATGGAGGTATCGAATGTATCGCAACGAATCACTTGAATCTATTATTGCGGAAAATGCGCGTCAACTCGAAAATTGCTGTGAGAAGCTGTTCCGGATCATGCCGGAATATTTCTTCGTGACCGTCAACAACGATGTGCTGGGCATGCTGCTGCCGTGCATCTCCCAGCTGCAGCCCGGCAGTCCGGCGATCGAACGGAAACTGCAGGGAAAATTATACCGGATGTATCTGGCGTCGCATGATGATTTTCATGCTTATAATTTAGCGGAGACCCTGCATTTCCGCGGAGCGCTGATCCATGAATCCGCGCATCCGTTCGCCTCGGTCGACGGCAAAGATTATTTCCTCGTGGTGGAGGTTTTCACCCTGGAAACCGAAAAGCTCTCCGCCGGCCGCTACACTTTCAATGAAATTTGCGAACACGGCGGCAAACTGGACAAGAACGCCAAGGCCGCGATGAAAGCGCTTTACGGCAGACTGAACTGGAGTCAGCTCAATGACTTGACCGAAGACCGTCTGTTCGAGCGTATGGTGTTGGCGCTGGAAGTCGAAGGCCGCGCCTGTGCCGCGGTCCGGATCACCGAACGGGTGGACGGCTGCCGGATGCTGGTGCTGGCGCAGAATGCCGGCAGCGGCAGTTCGTATTTCAACCTCGTGGTCGCCGCGTTGAACCTTTACGGTTTCAACATCAAGCGTGCCTACTGGCGCGAATTCGCCCACGCGGACGATATCAATGACCTGGATCACGCCACGGTCGACTGCGGCAGTTTCTATTTCTCCGGCGACAAATCCCGTCTTGCGGAACTCGAACGCGCGGTCAAGGCGCTTTACTGGGGTCAGATCGACGATATTTTCTATCAGGAATTCTGCCTGAAACGCGGCCTCAATCCGGCCGATGCGCCGTTCTTCCGGGCGGCTGCAGAATTCCTCCACAGCCAGTTCGCGTTCGTCAACCATTCCGCCTACATGGAAAACAATATCAAGCGGATCATCACGATCTATCCGGAACTTTCCTTCCGGATCTTCGAACTCTTCCGCGATAAATTCGATCCGGCGCGGAAACGTCCCGCCGCCAAGACCCTGAAATCCGAGATCGCCGCGATCGAAGCGGAGATCGCCGGGATCAACAGCGGTCTGGCCGAGCGCGACACCTGGGCCAAAAACATCTTCCGCGCCATGCTGATCTGGGTCGAATGCATCCTGAAATGCAATTTCTTCGTGGCCGACAAAGGCGCGCTGGCCTTCCGGCTCTCCCCCGCGTTCATGGATTTCTTCGGTTCGGTTTCCCCGAATTACACGGCCGCGTTTCCGGCGGACCGTCCGTTCGGCGTGTTCTTCTTCTACCGCTCGAATGCGGCGGGTTTCCAGATCCGCTTCTCCGATATTGCCCGCGGCGGCTGGCGCACGGTGATCCCGCGCCGGATCCCGGGGTTCCTCGAAAGCCGCGACCTTTACAATGCCGCGCACGATGAACTTTTCCGCGAAGGCTATGTGCTCGCCCATACCCAGCACATGAAAAACAAGGACATTTACGAGGGGGGATCCAAGATGATCATGCTGCTGGACACCGATCTGCCGCGTGAAAAAGTCAAACCGACTCTCTGGGAGGCTCAGGCCGCGGTCTTCGATGCGTTCCTTTCCATCATCAACTGCGATGCCAAAGGCGTCCTCCGCGAAAAGAACATCGTCGATCTGCTGGGCAAACGCGAAATCATCGAAATCGGTCCGGATGAAAACATGTTCGACACCATGATCTCCTACATGGGCGCCTACGCCGAAAAACGCGGCTACGTGCTCGGCAGCGGCATCATTTCGGGCAAACCCGAAAGCGGCATCAACCACAAGGAATTCGGCGTGACCAGCTTCGGCGTTCACACCTATCTGATGCGCACGCTCAAGGAATTCTCCATCGATCCGCGCAAGGATGAATTCACCGTCAAGATTTCCGGCGGTCCCTTCGGCGACGTGGCCGGCAATATGATGAAGCTTCTCCTCCGCACCGAAAAGGGCAAACCGGTCTATCCGAAGATGCGCATCACCGCCATTACGGATGGTCCCGCGGCAATTTACGATCCCGCCGGAATCGACCGTGCGGAACTCGGACGGCTGGTCCTGAAGCAGAACCTCGACGGCTTCGATCCCCAGAAACTCAAAGGCGAGGGTGCCGTCATGCTCTTCTCCGAGATCCTGACCGATAAAAACGGCGACGAACATCACCGCGCGGTCACGGTCCGCAAAGGCAAAAAAGTCGAAATCACGCTCACCCGCGATGAATTCATGCGCCAGTTCCAGAGTAATCTGGAAACTTATGCGGATTTCTTCATTCCGTGCGGCGGCCGTCCTTCCACCATCAACAGTTCCAACTGGGACCGTTATGTCAAACGCGAGGGAAGGGGACAGCTTGCCATCGTGGAAGGCGCCAATTCCTTCCTGACGCCCGATGCCCGGATCCAGCTCCAGAAAAACGGCGTGCTGATCGTCAAGGACGCTTCCGCCAACAAGTGCGGCGTGATCACTTCCTCCTACGAGATCCTCAGCGGTCTGATGCTCAAACCGCAGGAATTCATCAAGGCCAAGTCCGTGCTGGTGCCGCAGGTGATGAAGAAACTCGAACAGACCGCGTCGCGCGAAGCCGAATGGCTCTTCTCGATGCGTCATACCACCGGCCGCATGATGACCGAACTGACCGAGGAACTTTCCCGTTCGATCAATGCCAAAAACATCCAGATCGGGGAATATCTCGACCGTCATCCGGAAATGATTTCCGATGAGATCATTCTGGCGCATCTGCCGGAGATTTTCCGCAAGCAGTATAAGACCCGTCTGAACCGGATCCCGGCGGAATACCGCAAGGCGATCGTTTCGGTCGAACTCGCTGCCCGGATCATCTACACGGCCGCCAACCGGCTGGAAGACGAGATCGCCCGCGTCTGCAAGTAAGCCCGTTCGAAGCGGTTCTCTGCGGAACCGCCCTGCCGGCGCGTTCCGCAGATATTTTCCACCAGGTCACAGGGAGGTGAATATGTCGAATAAAGCAATGTTCATCATCGATACCGCTCCGGGGAAAGAATATGCCGAGCGATTCCGGTTCTGGCAGGGATGTCCCACGATCCTCCGCACTCCCGGCGGACGGCTGTTTGCCGGGTGGTATTCCGGCGGGCTCGGTGAACCTTCCCCCGACAACTACAATCTCCTGGTCCGCAGCGAAGACAACGGCATGACCTGGTCTGCTCCGGAACTGGTCATTACCGGACGGCCGGAGGAGAATTACAGTGCCATCGACATTCAGCTCTGGCTGGATCCGGCGGGACGCATGTGGCTGTTTTTCGTCAGGATGTCCTGCCAGCCGGGCTCCAGTCCGTCCGATCCCGATCACTGGACCACGTGGGCGATGGTTTGCGAAAACCCGGATGCGCCTGCGCTCAGCTGGAGCGAACCGCGTCCGATCGTGACCGGATTCCTGCGGACCCGGCCGACAGTGCTTTCCAATGGTGACTGGGTGCTGTGCGCCTACGACCGGAGTTCCGAATATCTCTGCTATGCCCGGAGCCGCGACCGGGGACAGACCTGGGAACGCTGCCGGGCGGCAAAGAGACTTACCAACACGTTCGACGAGACCATGATCCTCGAACGGAAAGATCATTCGCTTCTGATGTTCGCCCGTGATATCATTCCGCTTCTGGTCAGAACGGAGAGCTCCGATATTCAGGGCACGGACTGGAAACCGGCGCAATATACCAGAATTCTGAGCGGCAGTTCGAGATTTTTCCTGCGTCGGCTGCATTCCGGCCGGGTCCTGCTGATCCACAATAACTCCAACCTGATGCGGACTGATCTCGTCGCGGAACTTTCGGACGATGACGGTGAGACCTGGAGCCATACGCTGCTGCTGGACCGGGCGGAGAACTCCACTCAGGCCATTTCCTACCCGGATGCGGTGGAGGCCGAGGACGGCAGGATCTTCATCATTTACGATTGCGGCCGCATGACCTTCAAAGAGATCCGGATGGCGCAGATCACCGAGGCGGACATCATTGCCGGGACGCTGACGGATTTTTCGTCCTACCGCGCCCGGATCATCAGCAAAGCACCCGGCAAGCCCTATGATGAAGAGCTTTACCGCCGGAAAAAGGAAGAATGGACTGCCTGGAAGCAGTCTTTCCGTCTGTAAGCTGATCGGCAATTCCCCGAAAACCGCGGTTACCGGATGCGCTTGATGCCGAGGTCCTGTTTCAGGATCTCGCGGAAACCTTCGAGGGTGCACAGCTGGGTGCCTTCGCGGGAAATCGAATCGCCGGCGGCGGACATGCCGTAACGCAGTACCTCGTCCAGTGGCAGTTGTTGTTCCAATGCCAGACACATGCCGGCGACCACGGAATCGCCCGCGCCCTGGATCGAACGGACTTCCACTTGCGGACTCCGGCAGCTGTAAGCCGCATTCCGGTCCGCGATGAACCCGCCTTCCGCGCCCAGCGACACGCAGATCAGTTCCAGCCCGAATTTGTCAAGGACTTTTCGGACCTCGCGGTCCAGTTCCGCAATGGATTTGACCTGACAGCCGAAGGTATCCTGAAATTCATGGATGTTGGGCTTGATGAAACACGGCGAGCATTCCAGCGCGCGGATCAACAGTTTTTTTTCGGCATCGACCACGATCCGGCAGCCGGGCGCATTGCGGCGGATTGCCTGTCCGCAAGCCAGATAAAAATCCTCGTCCAAGCCGGCCGGCAGACTGCCGGAAAGCGTGATGAATGAACATTTTTTTGCCGTTTCCGCAGCGAGTGCGATCAATTTCTCACCGTCCTGCGGAGTAACCTTTGCGCCGTATTCATTGATCTCGATGGTATGTTTCAGGCTCTGATCGAAGATTTTGGTGCAGACGCGAAGCTTACCCGGCAGTTCGATGAACTGCTGACTGATGCCGGTATTTTTCAGCTGGTTTTCCAGAACTTCGCGGCCGTCGGGAAAATTGAATCCCAGCGCGGCGGTTTCCGCCTGGAGATGATCCAGAACGATGGAGACATTGATCCCTTTGCCGCCGAAGTCGGTGCGCAGCACGCGGACGCGGTTCATTTTATAGAGATCGAATTTTTCCACGGTCAGGGTCTTGTCGATACAGGGATTTGCGGTCAGGGTCGCGATCATGATACATCCTCATTTTGCGGTTTTCTCATAACGGGTTTATTTTACAGCCGGAACCGT
>JAZUCR010000151.1:0-2312 GCA_045639225.1 Victivallales bacterium | reverse complement strand
CAGGCAGAAAAAAACGGAGGGAATGAAATGTCCGATATTTATTGTGTGATCATGGCCGGAGGTCGGGGTGAACGTTTTTGGCCCTGCAGCCGGGAAAATACACCCAAACAGCTCCAGTCACTGACCGGACAGGAAACCCTGATCGAGCAGACCGTCCTGCGGCTGATTCCCCTGACCCGGTTCGAAAACATCCTGATTATCACCAATTGGAAATACGTTGACCCGATCCGCCGTCTTCTTCCCCAGCTGCCGCCGGAAAACATCATCGGCGAACCTTGCGGACGGGATACTGCGCCATGTGTCGCACTGGCCGCCGGGATCATCCGGAAAAAGGCCGGCTGCGGAAAAGCCGTCATGATGCTGACTCCTGCCGATCATTGCATTCACGATGTCGCCGCCCTGCAGCGGGATCTGAAGAAATGCTGTGAAACCGCGGCGGAGCAGCCGGTGCTGACCACCATCGGGATACCGCCGACCTGTCCGAGTCAGAATTACGGATATATCGAATGCGGAAAAAATCTCGGAGACAGCCTCTTCGAGGTCCGTCGCTTCGTCGAAAAACCCTCGCGGGAGAAAGCGGTGCAGCTCCTGGCCCAAGGCAATTTCAAATGGAACAGCGGCATGTTCATCTGGCAGGTGGATACGGTTCTCGGTCTCATGCGGCAATTCGCCCCGGATCTGGCGGAACTTTCCGACCGGATCAGCTCGGTCTGGGGAACGGCGGAGTTTGAAAATACGCTGCGCGGACTTTACGATAAATGCCGCAAAATCTCCATCGATTACGCGATCATGGAAAAAGCGCCCAATATCGTCGTGCGGGAAGCCTCATTCGACTGGGACGACATCGGCAACTGGAACTCCCTGCGGAATCATTTCCCCGCGGACGACCTGAACAACGTGGCCATCGGTCAGTTCGAAACGGTCAATGCGCATGACTGTATCGCTTTTTCCAACGATCCCGGCCACCTGACCTGCGCCATCGACACCGATGGTCTGGTGATCGTCCACACTCCCGATGTCACGCTGGTCTGCAGCAAGGACAGCACGGAAAAAATCAAAGTTTTATTGAGTCAGCTGAGAGAAAAGAATGAAATGAAAGGATATCTGTAAAATGGCAGAAAAAGCGCAAACCGAAGGATTCCGGATGGAGCGGGACAGCATGGGAGAGATCCAGGTGCCCGCTGACAAATACTGGGGCGCACAGACCCAGCGGTCCACCCATTATTTCAATATCGGACTCGATTTCATCCCCGAAGAAGTGATCCGCGCGCTGGCCGTGATCAAAAAGGCCTCTGCCCTGGCCAACCAGCAGAGCGGACGGCTCAAACCTGAACTCGCCGATGCGATCTGCCGGGCCGCCGATGAAGTTCTGGCGGGAAAACTCTCTGGAAACTTTCCCCTGAAAGTCTGGATGACCGGCAGCGGCACGCAGTCGAACATGAACATGAATGAAGTGATCGCCAACCGTGCTTCGGAGCTCCTCGGCGGCGAACGCGGCACCAAAAAACCGGTCCACCCGAACGATCATGTCAACATGTCACAGTCTTCGAACGACACTTTTCCCGCGGCCATGCATATTGCCGCCGTGCTCGAGACCCGAAACCGCCTGCTTCCCGAAATTTACAGTCTGAAAGAGATGCTCACCGCCAAGGCGCAGGAATTTAAAGACATCGTGAAAATCGGCCGCACGCATCTGCAGGATGCCGTCCCGCTGACGCTCGGTCAGGAGTTTTCCGGTTATGCAACCCAGCTGGAAACCGCCATCGGACGGATCGAAAAATGTTATCCGGAACTCTACGAACTGCCGCTCGGCGGCACCGCGGTCGGAACTGGACTGAATGCTCCGGCCGGATTTGCCGAAGCGGCCGCGGCCAAAATCGCCGAACTCACCGGTCTGCCGTTCGTCTCCGCTCCGAATAAGTTTGCACTGCTCGCGGCGCATGATGGCATCGCCGCGCTTTCCGGCACGTTCAAAGCGCTGGCCTGCAGCCTGATGAAAATCGCCAACGACGTCCGCTGGCTGGCCAGCGGGCCCCGCTGCGGGATCGGGGAGATTTCCCTGCCCGAAAATGAACCGGGTTCCTCCATCATGCCCGGCAAGGTCAATCCGACCCAGTGCGAAGCGCTGACCATGGTCTGCGTTCAGGTCATCGGACTCGACACCGCCGTCGCCATGGCCGCATCCCAGGGCAATTTCGAGCTGAATGTGTTCAAGCCAGTGATGATTTTCGATTTGCTGACGGAAATCCGCATCCTGGCCGATTCCTGTCATAACTTCGGCAACTTCGCGGTCAAAGGCATCCACGCCAACC
>JAZUCR010000150.1:0-2529 GCA_045639225.1 Victivallales bacterium | reverse complement strand
AATGGCTGTGGCAGCCGGGATCGGGCAGCGGCAGATAATGTTTCATCGGAAACGTTGCCTGCTGATTGAGCAGCTGCAGACGGCATCCGCTGCCGTTGGGACACAGCATGACCTGACGTTCCAGGAACGGCAGGAAAGTATGGGCTTCCACCGTCTTCGAGGAAGAGCGGAACAGACCGGTTTCGTCCGGATCCTCCGTGCCGAACCATCCGCGGTAAGCGGCCGTGTAAGGACGGGAATCGGCGTTCCCGCGCCCCACCATGTCGATGATGTTTTCCGGATGGTCGGCGAGGAAAACGGGCAGACGGTCCTTGCGTCCGATCAGCATCAGGATGAGCTCGCGGAAATCATCCGGCGCTTTTTTGATCCCGGTCTGTTTCAGCAGATCCAGGTTCACGGAACAGAAACGGGTGCCGAAATTGACCGGGTAACAATGTTTCAGCACGGAGGGAATGACCGGGCCGATAAGCTGTTTCGTGCGGAATTCGGGTGAATCCAGCAGACAGCGGAACGCGGGGGTATTTTCGGCGAAGAGCGTGGAATAATCCCGGTCCCAGTACAAGGTGACCGGCAGCTGGACCGCATCGTATTCGGAATCGGCAAGCCAGTCGAACAAGCCATAGCCGAGCTCGGAAAATTTCGGATACTGATAAACCATTTCGACGGAGACACCGGAGTGCCGCCGTTCGAAAGAGTCGATGATCTTGCGCCAGGCCTCCATCAGCAGCGGAAGATTCTCGTAGGAAAGGATCCTGATCTTCCGGCGTTCCGGGTGCGGCAGCGGAAAAGTCATGAAATTGAGTTCATGGATCTCCGGATCGACCGCGGTCGTGCGGCAGGTGAAAGTCCCCTTGCCGGTGCTTTGCAGCCGACCGGACTCGAAAAAGGAAGTCAGCGCACGGGAAACGGTTTTGCGGTGGATATTCAGGATCCGGGAAATCTCCCGTTCGCTGGGGAAATAGGTCTGATCGGGGCTGGAATTGATGAATTCGGCGATATTCTGTTCCAGCTGCTTGTACACGGGAACCCCGGACCGCCGCTGGATCCGGCCCAGCTTATCTTTGATCAATATGTCGGTCACCATAAAATATGCTCCATGTGTTCCGGTTGGTATACAATATCATCAAAAAAATGAAAATGCAAGCGGAAAATTAAAAAAATACAAAAAACGATCCGGAAACAGACGGCAGCAAAACGCGAACAGAAGCGGAGAATACGGATTTCAGCATACGCATTATTTTATATTATAAAATTGATTTTTTATTAAAAAAAGTATTGACATCGCGCCGGACGCATGATATTATATAAAGAAAAACCGAAAACACCAACGAAAGAGGTATGATATGCAAATCAATCATCTGGACAAATTCAAATCGACCATCGCATCGGGCAAAACCGCCATCGGCGCGGTCGTAACGCTGTCCGACCTGGCCGTCAGCGAATGCGCGGGCGACTGCGGACTGGATTTCATCTGGATCGACGCGGAACACGGTCCGCTCACCCTCGACTCGATCAAAGGACATGTCACTGCCTGCCGGGGCACGGGCTGCGCGCCGTTCGTCCGGGTCTGCGACAATGATCCGGGCGACCTCAAGCCGGCCCTGGACCTGGCTCCCGCGGGCGGCATCATCGCGATGGTGAATTCGGCGGAACAGGCGGAAGCCGCGGTGGCCGCCTGCCGTTATCCGCCGCGCGGGATCCGCGGCTGCGGAGTGCGGCGCGCCAACCGCTACGGCGCCGACGACCTGTTCGGATATCTGAAGATTTCCGATTCCGAACCGCTGGTGATCGTGCAGATCGAACATGTGGACGCGGTCCGGAATCTGGACGCCATCCTGAAAGTGCCGGATCTCGACTGCATCTGCATCGGACCGTGCGATCTTTCCGGCAGCATGGGGATCCTCTGCCAGACCGAGGACGCGGAACTCAACCAGGTCATCGACGAGATCTGCCGCAAGACCAAAGCCGCGGGCAAAATGCTCGGGACCGCCTCGGGTCCCCTCGCCCGCTGGCAGGAACGCGGCATCGACTGGATCGCCATGGGCAGCGACTGGGGATTCATGGCGCAGGGCTTCCGCCAGATGCTCAAGGAGCGTGACGGCAAATGAAAACAGTATTGATTACAGGCGATGAAAACGCCGTTCCGGCGCAATATCTGAAACCCATCCGGGAAGCGGGGATCGAACTCGTCTGCCGGAAATGCCATTCCCCCGAAGAGGTCGAAGCGTTCGCGAAGGATGCCGACCTGGTCTGGATGTTCGGCGCGAATCCCGGCCTGACCGGCGAGGTGCTCCGGCGGTTGCCGAAATGCAAGGGGATCTTCCGCAGCGGCAGCGGCGTGGACGCCCTGCCCTGCGCCGAAGCGAAAGAACTGGGGATCGAAGTCCTCAACACGCCAGAATCCATCGCCGAAAGCGTGGCGGAACATGCCGTGACGCTGCTCTTTGCCCTGATACGCCGCGTGGTGCATTACGACAAAGGAGTCCGCGCCGGCGATTGGGAACTCCCCAACGGCATGAACTGGCATAT